>VGZN01000443.1 GCA_016872635.1 Planctomycetota bacterium
GATCAGCCTGTCATCCCGCCATCAACGGTGAGGACTTGGCCGGTGACATAACTCGCTGCAGGGCTCGCCAAAAAGAGGACACATGCCGCGACGTCGTCCGGAGTCCCAAGCCGGTTGGCTGGAACTCGCTTCTTCACTTCATCGACCACAGCATCGCCGAGCGCTTTGGTCATGTCGCTTTCGATGAAGCCAGGTGCAACTGCGTTGACGGTGATCTTTCGCTTGGCTAACTCGCGCGAAAGAGATCGAGTAAACCCTATCATCCCTGCCTTGGTCGCAGAGTAATTGGTCTGACCTGGATTGCCGATCAATCCGGAGACACTGGACATGTTGATGATGCGGCCGTAACGTTGACCCATCATGATCCGTGTCGCAGCACGGCAGCACAGGAAGCAACTGGTCAAGTTAGCGGCGATGATCTCATCCCAATGCGAGTCCGTCATCCGTGGCAATAACGTGTCGCGGGTGATCCCTGCGTTGTTGACCAAGATATCCAACCGCTTGTGTTCGTTCTCAACCGTTTCGAAGAGCTTTTCAACAGCAGCGCGATCGGTCATGTCGCAACCGATAGCGACTGCGTCACCCCCAGCAGCCTTGATCGTTGCTACGGTCTCCGCCAACTTCTGCTCGTTTCGAGCGACACACAGCACCTTGGCCCCGTTTTCCCCTAAACGGATCGCGGTGGCCTGCCCCAATCCTTGCGAGGCACCCGTAACCAGTGCGACTTGACCTTGAAGATTTGCTGTTAAACCGAGTGGATTGGACATCGAGTGAGCTCGCGTTGTTAAAAGGTGACTGTTAAAGGGTGAACGGAAGTAGTGAACGTTGTATCGGAAAAATCATGGATGGTGAACAAGCCATCGTGGCGAAACGTGGAGGCCAGCTTACCATGGGCCAGTAAGCCATCCTGCAAGGGTACATGGATTCCTTATCCACCTGTGTATCTCGTATCTCGTCGAACAGCTCGGTAAACTGCAATTGCATTCGTTGCTGGTTAACCCAACAAGCCTTAAGCCTTAAGCCTTTGGCCGAATGCCTATAGCATCCATCAATCTCCATACGCCTCGCATGGAATCTTGCGATCGATTCGCTTCATGGTGCCGGTCAGCACTCGGCCGGCCCCGATCTCATAAAACTGTTCGATCCCAAGTGCGATGAGTTGCCTTAAGGAACTCTCCCATTGAACAGGGGAAACGATTTGCTTGGCGAGCAAGCTGGTGAACTCGGAAGCGGCGGTGTGGGACGCAGCATCTACGTTGGAGACCAGTGGTATGCGTGAATCGCTGACGCGGACTTGCTGCAGGGCCGATTGCAATTTCTCAACGGCAGGAAGCATGATGTCGGTGTGGAACGCACCGGCAACACTCAAACGGATGAATTTGGCTCCCGCCTCTGCGGCAGCTCCCTCGCAACGATCTAGGGAACCCATGTGTCCGGAGATGGCGATATTACCTGGGCATAAAAGGTTGGCGACTTGCAAAATCTCACCGGGCTGCCGAGCTCCATCGCCAAGTTGATCAACTTGCGAGCGATCCAACCCGAGAACACTCGCCATGCCACTTGGAATCGCCGACGCAGCTTCCTGCATCGCGGCCCCCCGCGCTGCGACCAACCGTACTCCGTCTTCGAACGAGATTGCACCGGCGGCATACAGCGCGCTGTACTCACCTAAACTCAATCCAGCTACGGCCACCACATCGGCATTGACTTCAGGATGTTTTTCCATAAAGTCGGCCAAACTCGCTACAGAGTGGACGAACAAAGCGGGCTGGCTGTAGCTGGTCAGATTCAGTTCGGTGTCAGGACCCGATTTGCAGAGGGCTGCGAGATCGTATCCGAGGAGCTGAGAAGCGGTCGCGAATAGCTTGCGAGCCTTCTCGCTCCGCTCGAGCAGGCCGGCACCCATGCCGACAAATTGAGCCCCTTGGCCAGGAAATAATAGCGCTGTCTTCGGCACGAGGTCTAAGCCCTTATGTTCAATTCAGGACCAGGGAAGAAAAGCTGTGACAAGTGCGTTTGGTACCAAACACCTCGCACTTCTAGCCATCAAGGTAAAGACTTCTCAAAGAATCGCAACGTCACACGCCCCGTTCTTCGGCCTGCATCCACCAAGTCATTTCGCCGAAGGGCAGATGTCCAATCAACAGCAGTCGGCATCGTGTTTGCCGACAGACCGCGCGGTTTTCGAGTGCCACGGTAGCCAGCCCAAAGGCGGTGTGGTCCTGCCCTGCGGACGTGAAGAAGGGGGACGAATCGCGTCCCAAAAAAATCAAAAGCCGCGGCAAAAACTGTCGCGGCAGTCGCATCAACGTGGTCAGAAAAACGTCGGGGCTAGCTACGAGAGCCAATGGTGAATCGCAAGCGTTGGGGTCAACGAGGCGAGACTACTCCTGGACTTCACCCATATCGACAACAACACGACCCATGTAGTAGCCGCACTTTGGGCATACGCAGTGGGTTGGGACAACGGTGCTGCAGCGACTGCAAACTTGCAGTTGCTTAGGTTTCTTGTGATGGTGTGCTCGACGCTTGCCGGAACGCGCGTTGGAGTGTCTTCTCTTGGGAACTGCCATTTTGCAATCTCACGAAATAAACGGCCGCAAAACGGCCCTACGATTCTTCGGCCCAGAAATCCCTGGCCAATTCAAAATTTGGACAGGGAAACTTAAAGGGGAGGCGGGTTTCTGTCAAGTCGAAACCTGGGGCGTATTGGGTCGGCCGCGTTGAATCCGGATCGGAAACGCAGTTGCGACCGTTTTTCTCAGCAAACCCCGAAACATCTCGTGTCGTTGCATTTCCGTAGGATTAACCCACAGAATGCAGCGGGACCATCGATCAACCTGTGGTTACTTTTCGGATCAGAACGCCGCATGCTTGGCCTTGAGACGAGTAGGCCAACTGGGCGAACGCTTCTCCAGGAGCATCGCTGCCGGTAGCGATTCGGATCGGGCATTTCGGGTCGACGTTGCGTGTGTTGAGGACTGGGAAGAGCTGTCCTTTTTCCATAGCGAGGCAACTTGCCACGATCTCGATGGCCCCGCAACCGGCACCGAGGTTTCCGAAGTAGCTCTTGGCGGCAGTGAGGGGTGCATTCCGTTCGCCGAGAGCATCGCGGATCCCTGCTGCCTCGGACGCATCCCCTTCCACTTCACTCTTTCCGCAGCCATGGATGTGCCATTTCCCTGGCGAGAAATCGACGCCCGCTTTGCCGCCGCGTTCGAGGAGTGTTTTCGCGACATTGCCAATCGCGATTCGGATATTGTCGCGAGGGTTGTTGATCGAGCTGACGGCTGAGCTTGCTCCTGCGACGACTTCGCCCCAAATCTTTGCGCCCCGAGCGATCGCGCGTTCCATCGACTCCAAGACGACAGCCCCGGCACCTTCGCCGATGAGGGTTCCATTGCGGGTAACGTCGTATGGCCGCGACATTTCAGCTGGGTTTTCGCGTTGGCTGGCCAAAGGTTCTGATGCGATGAAGTGAAGAGCCCGCAGCGGTTCGAGCCGAGAACCAGTCGCACCTGCGAGCATGCAGTCGGCAGCCCCGCGTCGGATGGCGGAGACCGCCTCGATGATCGACGCCCCGCTGCTGGCTTCGCGTATGGTAAGAGAATTGCTTGGCCCGCGTAAATCGTTGTAGATCGCGACGTGACTGGCGGGCATGTTGGGCAAGTACTTCAGCAGCCACAGCGGGTTGACTTGAGGGCGTCCGATGGTCGGCCATTTCGAGGCGTCAAAGTCGTGGTTGGCATCGAGGCACGCGGTTACCCCGTCGGCGTATTCCTCCGGGCGAGTTAGGATGTAGTCGCTGCCGTAGACGATTCCGAATCGATCGGGGTTGCGCAGCTCAGGGTCGCTGAGCCCTGAATGATGGAGTGCTAACTGGCAAGCAGCCACGCCCATCTCGATTTCGCGGCACATCACCTTTTGGTTCTTTTTGATCGACCGTTGCAAGTTCTTTTCGAGGGGCCCAAAGTCACCGATATCGCCCGTAAAACACTTGGCTTGCCCACCAAATCGAGCGGGGAGTGATTCAAGAGGCAAGCAATCGAGTTGCGTGATGCCACTTCGCTGTGCGGACAAGTTCTCCCAAAAGGTATCGAGGTCACGTCCGATGGGACCGACGACACCGAGGCCGGTAATAACGACTCTTTGGCTTAGGTTGGACATGGAGCTGGGTCAAAAAGGGCTACGGGATTGGACCTGGTAAGTTTTGAACGGAGGTGGATTTTGTTCAGGAATGAGGTGGACCAAGTCGGATCCTTGCCGTGGTTACAGGTGAAAATCATTGAGGAAAACGGCTACCTGGATATCGGGACCGCGATTCGGCATGAAATTCAATAAAACGCCAGGGGAAAGCATACACATGACGTCTCAATTGGGCAACCAATCTCCTTTGGCCGCAGCCGTTCAGGACTTGACATTCGCCATCATTGATCGAGAATCGGGTACTTGAGTAGAGGGCGGTTAGCTCAGTTGGTTAGAGCGCAACGTTGACATCGTTGAGGTCGTTGGTTCGAGTCCAATATCGCCCACTTCAATAGAAAAGCCAAGCGAAGACAAAGCTTGACAAATCGAGACAAACCCTAGGGAAACCTGGGGTTTTTTCGTTTCTATCTCGTAT
>VGZN01000444.1 GCA_016872635.1 Planctomycetota bacterium
TTCCTCATCGATCAGCTTGAGCGTGTATTCGGGGATCCAAACGATTCCACTGCGGAGGTACGCCATGTTCAACGCAACTTTTTCCGCTGGGGTGCCTTCTTCATTGAGGACATGAAACCTGAGCGGAAGCGTCGCTCGTTGAATCGATTGGATCGACGACAATGCGATTGCGGCTGCAGTGTTCCCCTGCTGGAGAACCACGAACCCACCACTTATCGCCTTGACGACCCCGGTTGCCTCTAGTTCCTCTTTACCATCGTTTTTACCGTCGCTGTACTTCAGCTTGACCGACGTGGCTAAGGCCGATTCAAGTGCATGTTGCTTGACATCGATATCGTTTTTTTGTTCCTGGCCATCAAAGCGAGTCAACTCCCCTTCACCGATACCCACAATGTCAACCAGCTGCTGTGGGTTTTGGGCGTAGATCGCTAGCGTCCCAAACGTTGCTGGAGGGAGTTCCGCAGCATGTCCCCACCCATCGCGCAATGCGACCTCCCCTTCGCGCGTAAAAAACCCATAGCCGTTTTTAAAAACGGATACCGATTTGGTTTTCGGTTTCCAAACGTAGGGGTTGGATGCTGGTTCGAGATCCGCTCCGAAGGACTTTACTCCCGTTTCGGTGAGACCAAGCCCCAGTGCCATTACGAGCAGCAACGAGACGACCCTCGATAATTTCATTATGTTCACTTTCAGGTAAAGACAGCATTCAAGTTCCATCGCTTGTTTTAATCGTACCTCGGCACATTGGTCGACTTGTAACAGCTTGGTAACAACCCACCTCCATATGAAGTGCTAGCAATCGCAATCCTGCCCAGTTTCACATCCTGACCTTGACGTGTGGAGGTGGGTTTTGCGATACCCGGCGGCTTAGCCGCGGCGACTCGATAGGGGTGTGCCGCCCGTTTGCCGTCAACATTCCCGCAAGCTAAAGCGCAACGTTCATGAAGTCCTTCTGGAATGCGATCCACGATTCGCTCCACCACACGCCTGCTATCATCCTTGCAACACTTTGCTCGATAGGGATCGCGTTTTTGTGGGGGTCCAACATCGGCGCTCTCTATCCGGTTGTAGAGATGACGCTCAATGGCGAGTCGATACAAAGCTGGCTCGAAAAAGGGGTACAGAGCTCGGACTCTCAGATTGATCGATTGCAAAACGAGCTGCGAGCGGCTCCGGAGGAGTTCAAAAATCGCAAAGCCTCGGAGCTTGCCAGCGAAGAAAAACGGATCGAGCGATTGATCACGCGACAGGCATCAGCGCGTGCGTGGAGGGAGTGGACTGTGCAGCTGGCGGATCGCTTCCTGCCGCGCGATCCCTTCCACACGATCTGTTGCATCATGGGGATTCTAATTGTCTCGACACTCGTCAAGCACATGCTCATGCTGAGCAACGACATGATCATCGGGCATGTGTCGACGAGTATTGTTCGCGATTTGCGCATGCGGGTCTTCGACTCTGCGTTGAAGATGGACCGGCAATCGTATCAAGTGTACGGGACCAGTGGATTGCTTGCGGCGATCACCAGCGCCGCGGATGGGCTTACCGCCGGATTGATCCACTTGTTTGGGGCGGCGGTCCGAGAGCCACTCCGAATCGCATCCTGCTTGATTATGGCTAGCCTTATCAACTGGAGATTGCTTCTTCTATCTTTGGTTTTAGCTCCGTTGCTTGTCGCTATCATCGTTTACTTCAATCGTCGTATTCGCGGCGTTGCGAACTCTATCCTTTCGCGCAATGCGGGGTTCCATGAAGTGCTGCTGGAGGCTCTCAGTAATATTTTTACAGTACAAGCGTTCACGATGGAGAAGTACGAGCGGCAGCGTTTCAGCGACTGCACTGGCGATATGCGACGGATCGGACTTCGGATGATTTTTTGGACGGGTGTTGGCAAGCCATTTACGGAATTGGTCGGGGTCGGCATGGTCGCCATCACCGTCTGTGCGGGCGCGTATTTGGTGGTGAACAAGCAGACGCATTTGTTTTTTTTGCGAGTGTGCGATAGTCCCATGTCAGTTACCGATTTGCTGATCTTCTTTGGACTGCTGATCGGAGCGAGCGACCCATTGCGAAAGCTCTCTGGCGTTTCGGTGATGATCCACCAAGGGGTCGCGTCCGCGAACCTGCTTTATGGAATTCTAAATACCAAGCCTGTCCTGGCAGAACCTGAGGTTCCCAAGCAAATCGCTGGCAAGCATCAACAGCTATCGCTGGAGGGTGTCGGGTTTCATTACACGGCCGATCAGCCCGTCCTAAAGGATGTTCGCCTTGAAGTCCCATTTGGTAAAACGATTGCGATTCTTGGGTCCAACGGTAGTGGTAAATCCACACTGATCCAACTGCTGTGCCGATACTATGATCCTGTGCAAGGTAGAATCACGGTGGACGGGATTGATCTGAAGGAATTGGCTTTGTCGGATGTACGGCAACGGATCACACTGGTGAGCCAAAGTACGGAACTGTTCAATCGCACGGTCCTAGAAAATATTCAGTACGGGAGTCCTGACAGCACGCGCGAGGAGGCGGAGCAAGCGGCCAAGTTGGCTCACGCTCATGATTTCATCATGGGTTCGCTCAGTCATGGGTATGACACGATTGTTGGCCAGGCAGGTCAGCGTCTTAGCGGTGGGCAACGGCAACGGTTGGCACTCGCACGAGCTATCCTTCGTAAACCGGAAATCTTGATCTTGGACGAATCAACCAGCCAGATCGATATGGCGAGCGAGTTGCAAATCCGAGAAACGTTGCAAGCGATGAAGGGGGAAATGACGATTGTCATCATCACTCACCGAGAGGCATTGATCGCGCTTGCGGACGATGTCTATACGATGAAGGCTGGCGTCCTGACGTGCGAAACTGAATCTGCCGAATCGATCAGCAACCCAATCCCATCTGCCGCCTAAAAGGCTGTCGGGTTCGTTGGTTGCACGCATCGCGTGCGGATTTAAAGAATGTACTGGCGTTTGTGAGTAGCAAGGCGCTAGCCGGTGGTTTGTTGATCGTTCCGCATACCATGATGGTTGTCGCGGATTTGAGCGATCCTCGAGACACCAATAGCTAGTGCCAAAGTCGCTTACGTTGGACGAAGGCGTTCTGTGCGTCAACGCAGTTTTTCTTCGGCTGCACTGCTGCGGTAGTAGCGGGGTAGAAACCCGAAAACATCTTCCGTTTGTCCTTGATGAATCCAACGCTCCCAGCCCAATCGAGCCACAGTATCAGCCATCGGAATGGCGGTTCCATCAGATATCCAGCAAACGTTTTCAGACATCATCTCCGTCGCATTCGATGCACCGTCTAGGCTCTTCTTCAATTTCGCAGCACCTGGACCAGCGACAACAAGTGATTGTGACCCTCTCGTAGATCCTGCGTCATTAGTCAACCAATTCGATACGCGTTTAGCGATCGCCTGATGATCCTCCACAAAGGTTGATTGCACGGTGCGAACAATGCCCGATTCGATGTAGTACTGAGCCACAAACGATTGGCCGCGGTAGGCATCGACGACGGTCAATAGTGGAAAAGAAGCAGTTTGATCCAGAGATTGGGCGACTTGAAGGGCGATTGTATCAAGGCCGTCAACGGCGACGATCGGTATTCGAAGCGCATAGGCCATCGCTTTGGCGGTGGCGACACCGACACGCAGCCCAGTGAATGATCCAGGACCTTGGATGAGAGTGATGCAATCGATTGACGAGGGTTTCAGCTCCATCCGACGAAGAAGTCGATCGATGGCCGGAGCCAGTGTTCGCGCGGATCCCCATTCTGGGGCTAGCAACTCCGTGGTAATCGAAAATCCTTCGACTGATAGGAGAGGGCTCGATACCAACTTGGTTGCGGTGTCGGCGCACAAGATCGCAACTGAACCACTGCGTCCGCTCGTTTCCAAAGCCAATAACGTTCTGCGCATAGTTCGGTGACGTGCATTTCGAGCTGTAACACGGCGGGACTAGCCCAGCATCGACCGCCATGTTTCCTTAGCGACTCGCAAGGCATCGGCAATCTTCTCGGGTGCCTTTCCGCCAGCTTGTGCAAGATCAGGTTTGCCGCCGCCGCTACCACCAACCTCGGATGCAACAGGCCCGATCCATTTTCCTGCGCTCAGCCCTTTCTCGACGAGCGTATTGCTGATCCCGGCGATCAAGGTCACCTTGCCATCGCTGGCATTAGCGAACAGTACCGCGACTGGATCCGTGGATTTCTTGCGGATTTGGTCGACCCATTGCCGCATCATGGCGGCGTTTGCATGAGGAACATCGCAAACGATCATGCGTGTTCCGCCGACGAGTTCGGCGGAAGCAAGTAGTTGATCGACATCGACACTATTTCCACTGGCGAGTTGCGTTAATTGTTCGTGCAGTTGTTTTTCTTCTCCGAGGAGAGTCTCAATACGTTCTGCGACTTCATCGAGAGCGACATTCAGGGCGCGAGCGGCCTGTTTGTATGCTGATCGAATGACACTAAAGTCCGGTCGTGTTCCGGAGGTGTTCTTCGTGGTGCCCACAATGCGTTCTGGGGCTGACTCACCGCTGGCAGAGCCAGTAGCCAACTTCTTGAGTTTTCGGATCGCGGTGACGAGATCAACGGTTTTGGTTCCGAGT
>VGZN01000445.1 GCA_016872635.1 Planctomycetota bacterium
TCACTCTCCTCGATCCTCAAGTAGGTCGCATAATGATTGATACGTTGCTGAGTCGCTGGTCTAAAACCCTTGTCCATTTCTAAGTGAATCGTCCTGGAAAACGACGGCGGAGCGTCGTGCTACTTTGAAAATAGTCCTTTGACAACTGCCCTGAGAAAGCGTCCTTGGGGCAAGATGAAGAGCGAGGGTGTAGGGACTCAGACCGACGACTCAAGGATTTGATAATGACCAAAACCCCAATGACTCACCAAAGGGTGGCGGCGAACCACAGCAGTTGGGCTGAATCGCGTTTTGAAGTCCAGAACAGCATTGTTTTATACAGCTGCGAGAGTTACCTGTAGTAGCCCGCAATTGCTTTTGGATTCGAGGCTTTTGATTCAGAAACGCGAATAAGCGAATGCATCAGCCAAGCAGCGTTAAGTTCCCGAATGCAATTCGCTGGAGTGTCGTGCGGCATCGGAATGGTGTGACGAAGAGAAGTTCTATTTGTTATCGCGGAGCGAATCAAAGTATTCCTTCAACTGATCCCGTTGTGCTTTGGGAAGTTGGATACTTTCGATGGCATCGGGGCGGTCTGGCTCGGACGATAACATCGCTTGGCGAGCCTCTTCCCGCGTCATCCCTTTGCGGTTTTTCCCATCGGCTTTTCCACCGTTGGTGGTTTCTCCTTTTCGCATCTCTTCGCGGACTTGGGCGTCGTAGTTTTTAAAATCGGATTCACTTTCAGAGCGGTCTCCTTGACCTTGACCTTCACCGTCGCCATCCCCAGGTTCATCGCTATCCGACTTTCCTTTTCCCTTACCTTTGCCTCCTTGTTTTCCTTTACCACTTTTCTGACCATTGCCAGCTTGATTGCACTCCTTGCAGCCTGCGCCGTTGCACTCCTTGCACTTGGAGGCATTCTTGGCGTTTTCGAATTGCTCGATCATGTCTTCGAGTTCTTCGGAGTCCGCTTGGTTCTCTGCAAGCTCGCTCAGTTCGTCTTGCATTTCCTCAAGGGCATCAGCAGCGGCTTGTTTGTCTCCGTTTTGCATCGCTTGCTGAGCTTTCGCCAATTGCGATTTCATTTTGTCCATGGATTTGCCCTGTCCTGCCTGGGCGTTTTCCATGTTCTCTAGCTTCTTTCGAAGGTCGGCAATCTTTTGGGTGTCCCCTTCTTTTTCTGCTTTCTCAAGCTCTTTTTCCAGTCGTTGTTTTTGCTCTTCCTGTTTCGCTTTCGCTTGTTCGATTGCTTTTTGCATCTGCTCCAATTGCTTTTGGAGTTGCTGCGATTGCTCCGGGGTTAGTTTGTCGGATTTCAAGGCATCGATCATTTTTTCGAGTTCTTGTTCCGCTTTATCAAACTCCCCTTCCTGAAGGGCCTTGGCCATTTTTTCTGCGGGGCCAGCGTTGAGGTCTTTCATTCCTTCGAGCGACTTTTTGAGCTCTTCGGAACTGCCAAGGCTTTCTTTTTTCTGTTGGAGTTCCTTCTTGAGGTCGTTGAGGTCCGCAATGATCTTCTTGCGATCTGCCTCGTTGGAGTTTTGGAGCGAGTTTATTTTCTCCTCGATCCGTTTAAACTGCTCTGCCGACTCCTTGTCCCCTTTCGATTCAGCTTCCTCGCGTTTCTTTTGAATCGCCTTGAGGATAGGGGCTGTTTGGTTTTTGATGTTAACGATTGGAGCATTGGCGGAGTTGCCGAGCATGTTGGCGGCAGTCAATTCTGCGTCTGGCACCCAGAACAACGCCAAGCATGCTGCCAGAGGTAGGGCTAGCCAGACGACATGGGGGCCTGGTTTTACAGGAAACTGGTCGCGGATGTCGACTCGTTCTAGTTTGGCGACCGTATCCTTTAAGAGAGCTTGGCCTATAGCGGAGTCGCGATCATCTGCATTCATCGAAAGGCTGCTCGAACAACGTTCTCTCAGTCCGAATCTGCGATCGATTTCAATGGCGGTTGCAATTGAGGATGGGCGGCGATACCAAGCTATCACGGTTGCGATCGAGGCAGAAAGAACGGCCGCGCACGCGATCCAAGTTCCACCCCAAAATTCAAATCGATACGGAATGAAGTAGAACTTTGGTATCAAGCACGCGATGAAGG
Source organism: Planctomycetota bacterium (assembly GCA_016872635.1). GTDB lineage: Bacteria > Planctomycetota > Planctomycetia > Pirellulales > Pirellulaceae > JBKCUI01. The sequence goes on from VGZN01000445.1 coordinate 2,084, forward strand.
CGATGGACAGCGCGATTAAGAGTGACCATCCGAAGAGGTGAATCCAACTCTGCAACCACAATCGTCTCCATGCTTGGCTGAGTTGCTTGTGGATCGTTTCCATTTCGGACCAACCTTATTAGATCTTTTTGATCGAACGCTTCGGGGGAGGAGGCTTCAGCATTCGAGCTTCATCGTCTGCTGGCATGGGTGGGGTATTTGGTGGCGGTGGATTGGGCCGGTTCGCCATGCGTTGGGGTGGATTGAGGTCCGTTGTGGATTCGATCCATTCCCAACCGAGAGGATTGTCGAGTTCGCGGCCAGCGAGCAATCCCCACGGTGTTCCGGTATGCTTCTCGACGACGCTTTGGAGAAGTTCCCGTGCGAGTTTTGCTTCCTTGTCAATTTTGCTATCGACGCTGACTTTGTCACTCGGCCGCAAGTTCCATGTATTGCTCTCTGGCTTTTCAAAGTTCATGCCGCGTTTGGCTTTTGCGAGCATAGCATTGTAGGACTCGGCGCGAATTTTCGCGGCGAGGGCAGTACCGTACGAGAGTTCAAAGCTTGCGAGCCAGCGGGGCGAGGTTTCTTTCGCGCGATACTTATCTCCTTCAGCGAGGATCGCACACATCTCAGAAAGTTCAGGATAAAGCCGAGCGGATTCCAATTGAGAATCGGTGAGTTCCTTGGTGAAGGAGGCTTCGTCTCGTTTGATAAAAATCATTCGAGGTTTGGAGAGTGTACCGACTCGGGAGAGTTGGGCTGCGTTGAGAAGCGCGTAGCGTAGCGGGCTCTTTTTCACTCGGGTCATGTACTCGGTATCAGAAAGATAATCCGGTCGGTACCGTTCCATGACTTCTGGTGAGAAGAAGTAACTCATTTGCGATGCGAAGGCTTCCACCTCGCGGCGTTCAACCTTGCTATTGATACGTCGGTTGGGATGGATTGAAAAATAGATGCCACCGGTTTCGTAGCAAAGCTTCGACAGAGCGTACGGACCAAATCCAGAGTCGATTACAGGCTCTTCCATATAATCGTCTTGATAACCGATTTTGACCCGCTCGGGGTACAAGGTTTCAGGGCCTTGGTCGACTTCTGCCCAATCCTCGCCTTGAGCGTACTTCGGATCGAACTCGACGAATTTGATGAAGGCTTTTTCACGACCGAAGGGGGACGGAACCCCGAGCACGTAGCATGGCATCGAATGGAATCGGCAAGCTTTGATCGTTTCTTCGGCCATCGGCAGGTCGTCCCCGCGTTCGTCGGTGACGACGATGAGCATGACATTTCTCTGAGGGTTGTTGCCCTTTGCAGTGCGGAAACTCTTAAATTTATCCACGGCGGTTTTCACGGCATGGAAAACCATTTCGTCACCACCGTCGTTGCCGATGGCGTCAATGCCTGCGCGGATCTCTTCCAAGTTATCCGTAGGTTGTTTGGTGAGTACATTCACATCGCTACCAAACGACATCACTGCCGTTAGCAGTGGAGGAACCTCGAAATCACCTTCTCGTTTCCTTTTTTCTTCCTGCACGATCCCAAGTTGTTGGTAGATCCGGTCGAACCGATCGCGGATTTCTTGCCGACGTTTGACCATCGAGATAGAGCTATCAAAGACCCAGACAACCAGGGTAGGACGTTCTTCCAGCGACTGGAGGATTTCGTAGGTGACCCGGTCTACAGCCCCGTCGGTACCGGTGGTACCAACCCCTGTAGCACCGCGGACCGTGTTGGGGGATTGGGTCAGTCCCATCGCCTTCTCAACGGTACGCGATACGTCGATGTTGCCGTTGGGGATTTCAATGTCGAGTTCCATAGACTCAACGATCGACATGTCGGCAAGAAGTGGACCGCTCGAAAGAGCCATGTCTACCGTGCCGATCGAGTCTGCCCCAAACTCGTCCGTGGGAGTATCCGAATACGCGATTTCTGTAACGACATCCAAAGGAGCTAATTCTTCGACAATCGGTTCCGAATTGATAAGGACGCCGATTAGTTCGGGCTGAGTAACGATCGTAATCGATGCGAGCGAAACGACCGCAAAAACGTGAACTGCCATACTAACGAAGAACGCGGCCGAGTCCCGGTCGAACCATGAAGAAGCAACGGCATCGTCTTCCTCATCGTTTTCTCCATCGTCGGATTCCTCGTCATCCTCGTCCTCGTCGTCGTAATCTTCTTCGTCCTCATCGTCGAGAGACGCTAATTCCGGGTCGTCGCTTGAAATGCTCGAACCGGATCGACCCAAAGTCGACCGCGCATCAGTTCCGGTAACGGCGCCGGGGGAATCCGAGCCATTATCGACAGAGTCGGTCAATCGCTGGCGAAGTCGTTTAAGCATGGCTTCGGTACGCCTCGACGGGTGAAGGATGGTGCCTGATTCAGGCCTCGATGATTGCAGGATGAGGGCGTAGGAAGGGTGTCGTTCGGCCCATCATCCAACCCTACTATTGTCGGGTCTAGGCCGGCGTCATTCAACAGGAATAGCGTCGATTTCAGTCCTTAGATACTCAGATT
>VGZN01000446.1 GCA_016872635.1 Planctomycetota bacterium
TAATGTGTGAAGAGTCGTTTTGCGTGTGCATCATACGTCGCTCGCTGAGCATCGCAGTCTGGACGAACGACCATGTTGACCGAGCCCCCGCCAACACGGTCTCTAAAGTTCGAAACGGACCGACGGGGGCTTCGGTCCAACATTTGGTTCTGCGATTTCATCGATTTTTTGTTTGCATCGGCAACAGGCCAGAACCCGGCAAAGGTTCTGTTGACTCCTTCAGTTTATTTCGCATCTCTTGCAATCTCTTGGGCTCTTGTGCGCGGTCTTCTCGGGCGTATCTGCTATTTTCTTTTCCCCGCTGCTCAATTGCCCAATCGATCGCATCAAGTTGCAATTCGATTAGCGTACGATCGCTGTTTTTTGAGAGCCACTCTTTGCTAACGTTAGGGAAGGTGTACTGGTGCCAATGTTGAGGCCCCAGAAATGTGATTTCCTTTCGGTATACTTCAATATTGGCAGCAATGATCTCGCGGCATATGTCGCCGACCGTCTTGTTATAATAGCCGTCACCATCGCCCCAATTGATCGTCATAGAGTAACGCTTGTCATCTAACGCGTCTGTCAGGTACGGCAGAGCTTCCGCGATGCTTCGATCAAGGGCTCTTCTAGCGTCGTCCACACGTTCCTGCGATTTGACGTCGTAGCCTGCAGGGAAACGAACCCTGTGCGGTTTACCATTGATGTGTGTTTCGGGTTTGGAATTTGGGCTAACAAGTTCTTCGATCAATGCCTTGTATCGGACGGTTGTATCATTTGGTTTTTCCTTGTCCTGTGAGAAGCAGTTTTGCACGTGGAAGTACAAAGCCAAAGTTGCGAATGCGAGAAGAGCTAGCGATTTGGTCGTCATGATAGTCTTTCGCAGAACGTCACGCATCACTGGGCCGGCGGTGATGACTCTCCATTGGAATCCGGTCCGGCCGCCGGCACCAGTGCATGCGATTGTTCGATAGCTTTGGATACACGCAGTTTTCTACTACTCTGACAATCCGAGAAAAACCGACGTAATGCTTGAAGTCTTTTTCGAGTTTCCCAACGAAAGACCGCTGCCATCACCGGATGAAGCAGCCAACGCAACCACGAGGGGCGTGCGGTGAAATTGTATTTGTACTCGATGGACGATGAGCCATCGCTCAGGTCGCGGTGCCGAATGGTGGCGGCAAATTTGTCAAACAACGGCGGACGGTTGAGCAACTTTACCGCAGCAACATCTGGCGGGTTGAAGGATACGTATTCCGTCTTCAATGCCATCCCGCCCAAATACCAACGGCCCGTACATACGGACATCGCATGAAGTTGCGCCTCAGTCCAGTTTTCGCACAGTCGCGCTTCCTGCAACAGCGTGTCCCACTCCAGCCGTCGGTTGTAGTCGTGCAGTAGCTGAAACACCTCCGCGCTGGATGCGGGAATGGTCTCGGATACGGAACCATGAGGCATCGGGAACTCGTCCAATCTGCTGCTACCGAACGATTGCGATAACCGGGCCGCCGCGGTTAATCTTCCATTTGAAAACGCGCTTTCGGCGGCTCCGCGTTCATCGCTTTGTTATCTGTCGACCTTTGTAGTGCGTGATTAACTCGTCAACCAGTTGCCACGAGTGATCAACAGAGATGAATGACAACAATGTAATCGGAATGCCCACTGAGTGGGAGGCGAAAACTTTGTGGTGCCCATCAAGCATGTAGTTTGCAAGGCACCAATGTGTCCTAAACTCAGGTTCGATCTCGTTGCCGTCTTCGTCCTCTGGGAATGACATTGGAGCTTTCACATCCAAGACTGAAAGTGAAACCGCAGTCGGACGCACTCCAGATTTGATGAGCGTTTTGTAATGCGTCACCCGTTCATCGCTAAGCAGCGACGAATCATAAAGTGGAACAAGAAACTCGAACAACATTTGTTGTTCGGGCATCGCCATTGAGTCTCCACGGTAGTACGAAGTTGTCGGCGGTGGATCATCGTCGTAGTCCGGCCACGCCAGTCGTTGTTCGTGCGAAAAATAATCTGGTGTTCCGTCGGTTCCAGCCAGCGCTGGCTGGCATTCAAATAGAGCCACAACGTATTTTCCGTTTGGGATTATTTCGGCAAGCGTGTCTGCTGTAGAGCCGATTGCAGCAATTCCGGATTCGAGTTCGGTCTTGACACGTTCGATTTCAAAGCTGGGCACAGCGAGGTCAGTCATGCGGCGGAAGAAGAATTCACACGTCCCGCAAACGTTGCCAATGTGGAAAAGTTGCTCATCGCCCAACGAGATGAAGCGATCCCACACTTTCCAGTTGGTGCCGCCAGTCGTTGTGAATGCGAGCTTCGATCGCGACTTCGTGATCGTCAACGGCTTGGAATCGATGAGTTGCATTTGGACAGATAACGACCGCGATCACCCAGTCGCGGCTAGTAAATTCACGATCAGGAAACGGCCGATCCGCGACTTGGGTGCATCGCATTGTTATGTCGCATTACTCCCCAGGGAATCAACGGGGCCGGTGTGAATTGGATCCGCATCGAATAGACGTATGAAAGTTTAGATTCGGACGATAGCCGAAGTCTAACGGACAGCGAAACATTAAGAAAGCAAGTGTTCAAAAACACACGACAATTCATCGAAGCCAAGGCAAATCGGAAACGTAAAGAAACGAGAGAAAAACAGCCAACACTAGGGATGAAATCGCGATTATCGTTAGCCCCAAGATTGTCGTTACCGCGTGCCGGTAAACAAACACCATTCCACAAATTCCAGCCATTGCAGCTATGAAAGAGCTTACGTATCCAGGCCAGTATTCGGTTGATTTCCCAAAGACCGTCACCGTGATTGCCACGAAGACCACAAGGGAAAAACCGGAAAGCACGGCGAATGCACAAAGAAACTTAAGGATGCCGACGAAAACGCTATGTTGCGGAATGCCTGTAGCGTACGAGGTAATGGTCGAAGCGTATGGGTTTTCCGTTTGCATCGTGATTGTTGCGACATAACGGCACCATTGACCGAGCCCGAGCAGTTGACTCAACGCAAGTCAAAACGGCCGATCGAGGGCTTCGTGTCCAATGGTTTGTTATCGGAATTCTGGAATTCTAGTCTAGCATCTCGCAAGCACGATTCCAATCATCACAGTTGGCCCGTACCATTTGAATGTAGCGTGACCGGCACCTCGTAGTTTGATCCTCAGACCACTCCGTGATTTTGTTCAACGCATTAATGTATGGAGGTAGTCCTCGCATGAGCCATCTGCCGAAAATTGCATAGGCAGCATCCCAAGGATACGAATCCGGAAACCCTGTTCGATCCATCGGGCGAAAACACTCAGCTATAGTTTCGCATGCTGACGCGATGGCGTTCTCATCTGGTTCGTTTGATTCAAGTAATTTACTCAAGTTCGCGCATAGCTGTTCGATCAATCCTGCGGCTGCCATCGGATATCGAGTCTTCAAATCCTCGAAGAGCGTCACGACATTACTATCAATCACTGAACCACCCTGTTCCGATAACTTGTATTTATACGGATCAGCCTAAACCCTGTAGACCGCACCAATGCAGCCTATCACGCAACCTAGCTTCGATCCGAAGCTGAATGATATCAGGCACTTGCGAGCGGATCAAGAATTTTGTGGAGTGATAGGCTGTTTCGGCCTAATCACCCCCAAAACCCTTGGCCAGCCCGTCTGCAGGACTGCGAACGCCCTTACCGCCGCGATTCAAAACGTGCGTGTAAATCATGGTCGTACGAACGTCGCTGTGCCCCAAAAGTTCCTGAACGGTGCGAATGTCATAGCCATTCGCGAGCAAATGGGTAGCAAACGAATGCCTGAATGTATGGCAGGTTACCCTTTTGGTCAGTCCTGTATCCCTCACTGCCAAAGCCACGGCTCGCTGCATCAACGATTCGTCCATGTGATGGCGACCTTGTTCATTTGTCCTTGGGTTGCGCCAACGATTTTCTTGAGGGAATACATACTGCCACCGCCACTCGCGGTTGGCGTTCGGGTACTTGCGGGCCAAAGCGTCCGGCAAATCGACTCGACCATAGCCTTCTTCGACGTCTTTACGGTGAATTGATTCAACAACCGCTAAGTGTCTCTGCAATGGCTCTAAAGTAGATCGCGGCAGCATAGTGATCCGGTCTTTGTCACCCTTGCCTAGGCGAACGGTAATCTCAAGTCGTTGAAGATCCAGGTCTTTTACCCTCAGTCGAAGCGATTCAAGTAATCTGAGACCGGCTCCGTAAAGCAGCATTGCAATCAGCCACTTATCCCCCTTCAGATGTGCCATGATTCGAGCAACTTCGTCGACTGTCAGCACAACAGGTAGTCGCTTCGAGCGTCTGGCTCGAACAACCCCATCGATTCGATCGAGCGGTTGCTTGAGCACATGCTCATAAAGAAACAGGATCGCTGACAATGCTTGGTTTTGAGTGGAGGCCGACACTGTTTCATTGACAGCTAAATGTGTCAAAAAGTGATTTACATCGCTTTCATTCAGAAGCCGAGGATGCTTGAATTGGTGGTACAAAAGGTATCGGCGTATCCAGTGAACATACGCCTTTGCTGTCCGAGGACTGTAGTGGCGAACTCGAAAAGTTT
>VGZN01000447.1 GCA_016872635.1 Planctomycetota bacterium
TCCGTTCAGAAAGAAATGGATCATCCGCTTTGCGCGAGGCGCAAAGTGAGGCGGTCTTGCTCGCAAGGAGTTCCCAACGCTCTGAGCATTTGCTGTCGATGCGGTACCTGTCGGCTCGAGGCTCGGAGGAATAGCTGCCGTTGGATTTGCTGGATCCTGACCAAGCAATCGTCCGAGCGAAAGCAAGCCCATCCCCATACCAGCTCCTTGAAGAAGCGCTCGTCGCGACGAGAATCCCTGCGAGTCTAAACCGTTTCCACGATCAGATGGTGAATGCATAGGGTTCATACCCTGAGTTCCTTTGCTTGGGTCAATCCAAAAAGATGACTTCGTTGGAGATGAGGATCGCCTGCGCCAGCAACTCCCGAGGTTTAAATCGGAGTCCGGTGTCCGTATTGGATCCGGTTTGTGGCTCGTTCGCTTGCAAATCGCTTGCCGACTCCGTGAGAAACGCGATGGCGATAGCCAACTCCTCTGGAGATGGAGTTCGCTGCAGAAGATGTCGATACAGCGTCTCGATGTAGCCTTGGTCGGTGACCGTGATCGCAGAGTATTCGCGATCCAAGCGGCTTGCGATCGCCTTACTGCATGCGGCGACCAAAGGATGATTCAACAAGAAGAGTCCTTGCTGGGGCACGGTCGTCTCAGAACGTAACGGCGTATGCAAATCGGGATTTGCGAAATCAAACATTTGGAAGACGAGGGGCAGATACTGTCGATCGATCGTCGTGTAGATGGATCGTCGGCTAGTTCCGTTCGGTAGCAACGTAAAGGCATCCACCGACTTTCCCCCGAGCCTTGCATCGAGCATATCAGCAGCGACGAGGAACGTATCTCGCATTTGCTCCCACGTGAGCCGCTGCTTGGAGACTCGCCAGAGCAATCGATTTGTTGGATCAACTTCATTCGGATCGATCAATGCAGTGCCAGCCAACGAGCTTTCACCACCCGTGGCCTTGGGAGACGGCGTCATCTCCGAGCTTCGCTGGAATGCATCGCTCAATAGAATCTCGCGGACGAGCCATCGCGTGCTCCAATCATGCTCTATAAAACGTAATGCAAGATCATCGAGAAGCTCTGGATGGCTCGGTGCGTCGCAACGCAATCCGAAATCGCTGGCGCTCTTTACAAGTCCTGCACCCATCAACTGCTGCCACACTCGGTTCACCCACACACGGGCAGTGAGTGGATTCTTTAATGAGACTATCTCCTGAGCTAATTCGAGTCGACCGCTCCCATGCTCAAAGGCTTTACGTTCCGGACCGGAGAGCATTGAAAGAAACCGGCGAGGGACACTTCGGCCTTTTTGGTTAGGGTCCCCGCGCCGAAAAATTCGCCCATCGCTCTTCCTAGGGCGATCGATCATGATGCCAATTTCCGGAGGGCGTTCGGTCGCTTGCAATAGCCATCGATCCAATTCGCCTTGGGCCTTCCAGATTTCGACGCACGTACCATTATCCCAATACCATTCGGTACTATCGATGGGTTCGTCGGGAATATAAAAAGGGGAGTCAACATCGATCAGTAATGCTCTCAAAGATTCCAGCGATGCATCGTTGGAGGTTCGAGGAGCAGGTTCACCGGCAGCGATCCTCGCGTCCGATTCCTCTTTCCAGCGTTTCGCCGTCTCGTCGACTAACTGCCCGTAACGTTCTGCCGTTTCGGCGATCGATGCGGGTGTCGTTTCAAACTTGGCAAGAACCGTTGGGTGACATCCGCCCTCCTCGGCACGCAGTCGCTGCAAAACTTCGGCAGCCTTCGTAGAGAACTCATCCGCGGGCAATCGCGACAGTTCGTTCCAAACACGAAGCGCAGGGTCAGCCATTGTTTCCGGTAGTGCCAAAAACCATTCCCAGCGATGGACCAACGCGGGGATTAAATCTTCTTTCGTCGAAAGCTGATTGAACGAACCCTCAGGGTACCTCTCCATCTGAGTCTGCGTTAGCAGATACTCCTCAAATCGAGATTGGATACGCGTATTGGCTTCGGTGCGGTGCAGATCAGTTACTTCTTTAAGTTTCTGCCGCCGTTCTTCGAGGCCTGCGAGAAACTCTGCCGAGTGGAAAGCTAGGTTTTGATCAAGCGAAACACGCTGATCCATACCGCTCTGAAAAACGCCATAGAGTGAGTAATAGTCCTCCGTAGGGATCGGATCGAATTTGTGATCGTGGCATCGCGAGCAGCCGACCGTGAGTCCCATCAAACCGCGAAAAACGGTATCGATTCGATCTTCGATGATGTCCGACGGAATGGCTAAGAAGCGACGCCCAAGGGTCAAAAATCCCATCGCGGCGAGATCGGGAGAACCTTTTTCGACCAACTGGTCCGCCGCTATTTGCAGCAGGATGAATCGGTCATAGGGTAAATCCTCATTGAACGCATTGATCACCCAATCGCGATACGCGGGGGCAAATACAAAGGTGCGTTCCTCTCGTCCGTATACGTAGCCCTTGGTATCGGAGTACCGAGCCACATCGAGCCACACTCGGCCCCAGCGTTCGCCGTAGGATTTGCTTGCCAACAGTCGATCGATCGCATGCTGCCAAGCATCGGGACTGGAATCCATTTCCAAGGCGCGAACTTCATCGTCCGAAGGCGGCAAACCAGTAATTGCATAACTCGCGCGGCGGAGACGCTCCCGACGCGAGGCGATCGGCGCCGATGGCAACGATTCGCGGCGCAGTCCTGAATCGATCCATGCGTCGACAGTTCTCCCTGTTCCCTCTTTCTCCGACGCTGCGGGGATCACTAACGATTGGAACGCCCAATGCTTGGCTGGATCCATCGCACGATCGCCAGCCATCGGCACCGACGACTTCGGCCAATCAGCGCCTTTGCTGATCCAAACTCGAATGTCCTCCTGCTGTGCCGCAGTCAGAGTTGGGCCAGAATCAACCGGAGGCATACGGACCTCCGGATCTTCGGACGTGATGCGGCGGAGAAGCTCGCTTTCGAGAGGCTCAGTCGAAGAAATCACCGGGCCACTCTCGCCGCCTCGCATCATAGCCTCGCGGAAGTCCAATCGGAGGCTCGCCCACTGCTTGCTAGCACCATGGCATCCCATGCAGCGTTCGGAAAGAACCGGGCGGATCTTCGACTCGAAGAATTGCGACTCGAGGAATTGATCGTCACCTTCGGCAACGAATCCCATGCTCGCCCGGGACCAATCGATACCGATGCTCACGAGCAAGAGGGTCAATAGCAAACGCACATTGCGCTCCTGAAAACATCAAAGTTCGTAGCGTGTTAGGGGGCCGTACTCTGCAAATAGGTGGCAAGGGCTGAAACGATCAGCCCCAGCTTCACAATTCGCTGAGAGAAACCTTTTGCATTATGGACTACGCCCAACCGTATGGGAATGGTTACAATCTGTTTGGCGATGGTATCCACACTCGAAAGCGGTGCGTCTCCAAAGCAATTCGGACTCGGACTCTTTCCTATTGGTGGTGAAGAGGAAATGGGTGGGCTCGCATGCTTAACCGTTGATGGTTTCCTTACTTTTTTTCTCGTTGCATTATGCCCGACTTGATAGCGCAAGGCCCTAGCCCAGCAGACCGTTGGCGCCGACCATTGCCGAAATCTCCGGAATTGCTTGAGTTTTCCTTGGGCCGTGTTGCTCCTGGTTGGGCTGTTCCGTGGGATGATCGAGTTTCGCGATTGCATGCCGATGTGACTTGGAACGGAGAGCGACTGTCGGTGCGCCGTTTGCTCGACGCCAAGAATCCTATTTTCCACCGAGGGCTTCGCAAGGACCAGTTTGACGTAGGCATCGGCGACCATTTTGTGATCGGGCAAACCACCTTCAGCCTGGTCGATCAACGCATTCGTGTGTTGTCCAAATCGGACGAACCCCCGGCGCTCACAGAACAAACGTATGCTCCATCGCAGCTTCGCCAAGTCCGTTATCGAGACGCTGATCGACGAATCGAGGTACTGAGCCGTTTGCCCGAAATCATCTCCAGCAGTAGTAGCGATGAAGAACTCCATGTTCGCGTCGTAAACTTGCTCATGCAGGGGATACCGCAGGCAACCTTTGTCGCGATCGTTAGCAAAGCGCTACCAGCCCAATCCAACTCGAACACGAGCACGTCGGGGACGGAGCCTGGCCATTCAGACCGGACGGGCTCCCCGAGCGAACCACGAAATCCCGCTACTGGTGATTTCAGAAACGCTCGACCGAACCTCGATTTGACGCCGAATGCTCGCACCTGGGTTGATCCGAGCGAAAGTGGTATCCGAGTTCTCCACTGGGACTCTCGTGGCTTAGCCATCAAACCCTTCTCCCCTTCGGAACAATTGATTCATCAAGCGGTCAGTACGTATGAAAGTGTTCTCCATGTTTGGAGCCGCAGCGTCGATCGCAATACGCCCTCAGTCTATACACAAAGTGAAAATATCGATTGGGCGTTTTGCACGCCTATCACCAACGAAGCATGCCCGGGCTGGGCTATCTATGCGGCAGGTGACTTCGCAAGTATTGCTGCGGCTGGCGATCGGGATGCAACGATGGCCTTGACCGACGACCTGCAGGATGACATCAAGTTCGCGGAACTGACGG
>VGZN01000448.1 GCA_016872635.1 Planctomycetota bacterium
TGAGGGGGCTTCGATGATCGCAACCGATGCCGCAGGTTTGCTGCTCTCGACTTCATAGCCAACTGGTCGATCGTCGGCGAGGGACTCCCAGTCGAAGGTGTGCTGGATCATTTTTCTGGTGGAGGTGAGTGTTGCTGCCATGGTTTCAATTGCGAAAAGCGGGATTGAACGACTGGTTTGTCGCTGTGTTGGCGACCGTGTTGCTCTAAGAATCGCTAGCCCTTGGACACGTTAGGTCACTCCGAAAAAGAATTTTCAAATTTGAGGAACAACCAGTGCATTCGAGCAGTGCATTCGAGGGCTGCCCGATTACCAGAAGCAACGTTGGCACTCCGCTCCGGAGAAACCCAGGAGCGGGCGTCAGTAGTCGTTTGGGGGCGATGGATCCTGGTTGGATGTGTTTGCGGAAAGGATCCGGAAAGCCCTGTGGCCTAACGCATCGATAAACCCAGGCGGCTAGAATGATGCAACTTTACGAGGCCGCATCCGATTGCGTCTCGATTGAACTCTGTGACCGACTCGTTTGAATCATCAGGACGAAAACTATGTTCCGATTTCTGCTCCGTGATCGCTGGTTTGTTATGCTTTTAGGAGCCGTGCTGTCTCGATGCTGCATCGCGAGCGATTTGGCAGTAGCTCAAGAGATGGACGATCAATTCATCGAAGGAAAGTTAGCTTCGTGGGTTACTCTCTACAAAGAGTTGCATGCATCTCCAGAGTTGTCATTTCGAGAAGAAAAGACGTCGATGAAACTAGCCCAGCGGTTGAAGGGAAAGGACGTGGACGTGACCACCGGGATTGGCAAGACCGGTTACGTCGGCGTGATCAAAAATGGAAATGGGCCAACCGTGATGTTGCGAACGGACCTAGATGGACTTCCCGTCGTCGAACAGTCGGGTGTCGAGTACGCCTCCAAGGTTCGCGTCAAGGATGCTCGAGGTGTGGAGGTAGGCGTCATGCACGCGTGTGCCCACGATATCCACATGTCGTGTCAAATTGCAGCTGCGGAGTACCTTCTCGAACATCGGTCGCATTGGCAAGGGACATTGGTACTGGTCGGGCAACCCGCCGAGGAGATTGGCGGTGGTGCCAAGGCCATGCTGGCGGATGGCCTGTTGGTTCGATTTCCACTACCTGACTACGCGATTGCGTTGCACGTGGATCCTGAGATGCCTACTGGGATGCTTGGTTACCGAGCTGGAAATATGATGGCCAGCGTAGACAGTGTCGATATCGTCGTTCAAGGAAAGGGCGGGCATGGGGCATTCCCTCAGAAGACGATTGATCCCGTTGTACAGGCGGCGCATTTGATTTTGGATCTTCAATCCCTGGTGAGTCGAGAGAACAACCCGCTCGACCCCGCGGTCATTACCGTAGGATCGATTCATGCAGGTACCAAGCACAACATCATCGATAGCAGTTGTAAATTGCAATTGACCGTTCGCAGCTACTCACCCGAAGTCCGTCAACGATTGCTTGAGGGAATCGTGCGCAAGGCCAAAGCCGCTGCGATAAGTGCTGGAGCCGAGGAACCAACAATCGAATTCTCTGACGATACGCCAGCAACGATCAACGATGCGGCGTTGGTAAATCGACTGGTCCCAGCGTTTCGCAAGGTTTTTGGAACCGAACGCGTGGTTGACGTTCCACCTGTGATGGGAGGCGAGGACTTCTCGCAGTACGGTTTGGCTGGTGTTCCGATTGCGATGTTCCGGCTCGGAACCCAACCTCAATCCAGAATCGATGCCATGGCTAAAGAAGGTGAACCATTGCCATCCCTTCACTCCCCGTTCTTCTTTCCGGAACCTCAAGAAACCATACGAATGGGGACCAAAGCGTTGGTCGCCTCTGCACTCGATTTGATGCCGGTCAAGAATTGATCTACCCCTCGGCTTGAACGGTTAGAACAGCTTTGTTCGTATTGATAAATCTTTGCCTACCTTTTCCAACCCTCTCCATTGCGGGAATTTCACACCATGCGATTTCTAAACTCCCTGCGGTTCCCTCGTAGGTGCACGAGGCTACCGATCCTGTTGCTCCTCGGATGGTTTACTTGTTGTGATGCCTCGCATGCGGATGGTCCCAGTGACAATGTAATCGACAAGGTACGCCCGATTCCGCCTCAAGGGATCGAGGTACCTCCGGAGAAGCGGTCTGCGATCGAGACGGAACTTGCGAAACTGAAAACGCTGATCGCCGAGTTATCGGAGTCCAAGTCAAAGAACATTCAGGAGCTGCTTCCTGATGTGGAGATTTTCTATCGAGCTGTACGGTTAGCTCTCGACGAAGATGGATTTTTCGAGCCTGTGGATTTCGATCGCGCGCTCGAATTGATCCAGCAAGGGATCGCGCGAGGAGAGGGGCTTCGCCAGAACAGTACTTTCTGGCTGGCTGGGGAATTTAAGGCATCAGCAACCGTCCGAGGGTTTCGCTCCAAATTGGATGGAACCGTTCAACCGTACGGTGTGGTTTATCATCCAAGGGTTGAAAAGGCTGAGGATGGAGTGTTGGTGAGCCTTTTATCTGGACGCGCTGATGTTTGGTGCCGTGGAAGGAGTGAAAAAGGCCTGGAATTGCAGTTCTTGGCGACACGATTAAAGAGTCTCGATCCCGAACCTTCGCCAGGGACGATCATGATTCATCCGTTCGGTCGGTATTGCAATGCGAACAAACTCGCGGGTGAAATCGACACACTCGAGGCACTCGAGCACGCGATGAAAAGTTATCCCATCATCGATCCCAATCGTGTCGCGATACGAGGCTTTTCGATGGGTGGTGCGGCTGCGTGGCATCTCGCGGTTCACTATCCCGACAAATGGTTTGCAGCGACTCCGGGAGCTGGTTTTTCGGAGACCCCAGACTTTCTCAAGGTCTTTCAGTCGGAAAAGCTGAAGCCCTACTGGTTCGAGAAAAAGCTCTGGCAGTATTACGATTGCCCAGAGTGGGTCCGCAACCTCAAAAACGTACCGACCATCGCGTATAGCGGGGAAATCGATAAGCAAAAACAGGCCGCTGATATCATGGCCAAAGCGAGTTGGGAGCTGCCCGCTATTGAACGGTTTGAGCTGACGCATATCGTTGCCCCAAAGACAGCGCATTCGATTTCACCCGAAGCTCGTGTTGAAATCGAGCGAAGGCTGAAGTTGCTCGATGAGCATCGACCTGTTTCTACCCCGGATCGACTCGTCTTTACCACCATGACGCTCCGCTACAACAAGCTTCATTGGTTGACCGTGAATGCATTGCGAGAGCATTGGGTTCCAACGACGATCTACGCCGAACGCCGCGGAATCAAACTGAGAGTTTTTCCCGATACCAACGTGATGGAATTTGCGTTGGAGATGGGACTGGATGAGCTTGCGGACATTGCGAATGTGATCGAGGTGACCATTGAAGGGGCCCGGAATCGGGATTTCTCGATTCGGCGCCGCTCGGACCGATCATGGGGAGCGACCTTTGAGTTTCTCAACGGGGAATGGGAATTGCGGTCGCCGTTAGTTCCCGCATCCGATGCTCTGAAAAAGAAGCATCTCCTTCAAGGGCCAATCGATGATGCTTTCATGGCCCCATTTCTTTTCGTACGCCCCAGTTTGGATGGCATGCATTCCGAAACGCAGCGCTGGGTCGAGGACGAGTTCGAGCATGCGGTCCGCGAGTGGCATCGGCAGATGCGTGGCGACGCTCGAGTGAAATCCTCGGAGGAGGTCACTGCAGATGATTTGCAGAAGTACCATTTGGTACTTTGGGGAGATCCTCTAAGCAATCCAACCATCGCCAAGATTTTGGGGAACCTGCCTGTTACTTGGGACCCACAGCGATTGTCGGTAGGAGGGGAAGACCATGATGCAAAAAGCCATATGCCTGTCTTGATTTTTCCGAATCCCCTTTCGCCTGATCGTTACGTTGTTCTCAATAGCGGATTTTCCTATCGCGAATACGATTATCTGAACAATGCGAGGCAGGTGCCCAAATTACCGGATTGGGCCGTGATTGACATTAGAACACGACCCAACGCACGTTGGCCTGGCCGCGTGGTGGATGCGGATTTCTTTGACGAGCAGTGGAAGGTAAAAAAGAACCGACCAACTTTGGATCAGGAATAGTCGTAATCGAGATGTTACGAGTTGAAGTCGTGGCTGGGATTCGCACAACACCTCCCGTTCGGATGAACGAGAGGTGTTTCAAATCACTCCGATACTACGCCTAGTAGCGGTAATGCTCAGGCTTGAACGGGCCGTTCGAATCGACACCGAGGTAAGCTCGTTGCGATTCGCTTAGCTTGGTCAGTTTGACCCCGAGTTTTTCCAAGTGCAATCGAGCAACTTCTTCGTCGAGATGCTTCGGAAGCGTATGAACTCGCTTGTCGTACTTACCGCTGTTGCGTTCTTGCCACAGTTCCAATTGTGCGAGGACTTGGTTGGTGAAGCTCGTGCTCATGACGAAGCTTGGGTGACCCGTTGCGCAACCCAGGTTCATCAAGCGGCCTTCGGCCAGGACGAGGATACTTCGCTTGGTATCATGGAAATACCATTGGTCGAACTGAGCCTTGATGTTTC
>VGZN01000449.1 GCA_016872635.1 Planctomycetota bacterium
TATCATTATCCTGCCGGAATGCGCTGCTTCGGACACGCAACGGTCAATTTCACGCCAATTTGACAGAACTTTCCCTTGTTCGAACAACCCATGAGCCGGCACAATCCTAACAATCCTCAACGCCTTCCAAGTGCCGTCACGGAACAGATCGCGGAGCTTGACCGAGAAATACTCCGGCTTGCCCAGCACCGTTGCAAACTGCTCAAGACGTACCACGAGCAGACCCCAGGGAGTTTCCCAAGCCTACGAGAGGCATGCCTGCAAGCCGAATCAAACATCGCTCGCCAACCCAATGGCAAATCCCCCGATCATGGACTACCCCAGCACGGACAACCCCAGCACGGAACAACGGCGGGGGCTTCGGGATTTGCTTCGTCGATCGCCAAGTACATCGCAGGTGCGACTTACGCGCAAGCCATACGCCCCACGCGGATCGCATTTTTGGGGCCGGTTCAATCGTATAGCTATTTGGCGGCCTGCAAAGTTTTCGGTTCTGCATCAAGCTTGGTCGGCGTCACTTCGATTCCAGCGGTTTTTGAAGAAGTAGCCCGCGACCAAGCTCGTTATGGTGTCGTCCCAATCGAGAACTCGACCGATGGTCGTATCGTCGACACGCTCAACATGTTCATTCGCACTCCCGTACAGATTTGCGGCGAGATCCCGCTTCCGATTCATCACAATCTATTGGCACGGTGCGATCGCTCGAAAATTAAACGCGTCTACAGTAAACCTCAAGCGCTTTCGCAATGCCGAGGCTGGCTCGCCGAACATCTTCCAGACGCACAATGGGCTGAAGTCGCCAGCACCACTGCGGCTGCCGAAATCGCCGCGAGGGAAGAGGGGGCTGCGGCCGTGGCTAGCGTCGAAGCTGGCATCGAGCATGGACTGGATATCATCGTTCGCTCCATCGAAGACAACCCAAACAACGTCACTCGGTTTGTCGTCATCGGCAAGGAGCGGCCGTCACCGACTGGCAACGACAAAACGTCGATCATGTTTCAAGTCCCCCATAAACCAGGCGCCCTCGCCGATGTGATGGTGCTCTTCAAAAACAATGGATTGAACCTCACATGGATTGAGTCCTTTCCCGTCCCAGGGATCGCCAACGAGTATTTCTTTTTCGTCGAGCTCGAAGGGCACCGCGATCAACCCAACGTGGGAAATGCGATTGAGAAACTTCGGGGAGAAGCGATTCGGTTGGAATGGCTTGGCTCCTACCCTCGCTCGTAAGGCAACCTATTGATGCACTTCACAGTTGAGGCCCAGAACCGAGTGCGAGATTGGATTGCGCCCGGTGATATCGCGATCGATGCGACGGCAGGGAACGGTTTCGATACGCTTTTTTTAGCCAATGCGGTCGGACCTAACGGCTTGGTATACGCGATCGACCTCCAATCCGCGGCCATCGAACGCGTCCATGCAAAGCTCGACGAAGCCGACCTCTCCGCTCGTGTGGAATTGTGTGTGGGCGATCATGCCGAACTCGAAAGGTTCGTTCGAGGAGAACATCGCACCCGAGTCGCATGCGCTATGTTCAATCTGGGCTACCTCCCCTTTTCCGATAAATCCATCGTCACGCGTGCTGAGTCATCGCTACCGGCAATCCGAACGGCAGCCAGCATGCTTCGCCCCTGCGGTATCCTCACCGTCCTTGCCTATGTTGGACATGAAGGTGGCAGGGAGGAAGCCGATGCGATTGCCGACTGGGTAGCCGGCCAATCAGACCAATTCGACATCCAACATCGGAGTGATTCCACGAATCCCAATAGTCCGATCCTATGGTGGGTGCAGCGGCGCATATCGTCACTCGATGCAGTACAGAGCCTCGTACGTCCGTAGATAGATCCTTCCACGGACGCCAATGGGACTGGCGACCGCAAAGCCATCGATCGTATTCTCACTAAGCAATTTGGGCTGAGTGGCTTCGAGGTCCCCGAGCACGAATGTCGTGGCATCCTCGCGCGTGCAGTAGAGCTTGCCGCCAGCAATCAGGGGTGAACTGCTGTATGCCTTGTTGCTTTTCGGCAAGTTCTCCTTCCACACCGTTTCGCCACTCTTAGGGTCAAGGCAGGTCACAACCCCTTTATCGCTGAGCAGGTATAGCTTTCCTTTCCAGACTGCAGGTGTCGGAACATCTGACCCAAATCCCATCCGCCACGCAACCCGTTTGTCCTCTGCCAGGGACCTTTGAGCATTTACCGCAGTCAAGGTCGAGCCGCGTGAGTAGGGGCATAGGATCATATCTCCACCGACCACCGGGGATGCGATCGAACGGAAATAGCCATCGTTGTCCGGATTAAAGCCTCCAACTTTCCAGAGAAGCGATCCATCCGCCGAGTTATGGGCTGTAACGTGATCGGCTCCAAGGGTCACAATCGCTTCCTGGCCATCGATATCAGTGACTGTTGGGGTCGTATACGACTGATTGGCTTCCTCACGAACATCCAACCAGCGATCTGCTTTCCAAAGTTCTTTGCCTGTCTTCTTATCGAATGCCACAAGAAAACTCGGGCCAGTTTGCATGACCGTGATCACCACTGCATTTTGGGTCATGATGGGAGAGGTTCCCAAATCCCACCACAGGGAGTCTTCTCCATAAGTGGTTTGGATGTTGTTGCTCCAGACGACTTTTCCTTGTTTGTCCAAGCACCCAAAATCGCCACTCTTGAAGTAGGCGAATATCAACTCGCCGTCAGTCGCCGGCGAGGAGTTCGCGCTGCTAGCCTTGGCATGCTTGGCACCCCTTTCTTTACCGAGTGATGTCTTCCAACGCAGTTCTCCCGACTCATTCACGGCGAAAACGACATTCTCCTCGTTCACCCCCATCGTCAACACCAATAGCCCACCAACCTCGATTGGGGTCGACGCACCGCGACCGGGAAGAGGGTATTTCCAACGAATATTCTCGCTATCAGTCCATCGGATCGGGTACGACTTCTCGGTTGACACCGACTCAATCGCTGTACCATTTCCATTTGGTCCTCTCCATGTTGGCCAGTCCGTTTGTGCGTGCGAAACAGGGACAAGCCACACAGCAGAACAAAAATACAGAAATAGACTTGCACTCCCTAAACCAGAAATTCGCATTGCACCACGCATCCTGTGATTGGAATTCCCCGACGTGATTGTGAATCGCGTAGAATTGTGGTCTAGACCGTTTTGTGAAGTGTCATTCATCATTGCATAGGATGGTTAGAGATCGGTGGAATCGTATTTGGAAAGTTCAGGTACGAGAGAGTTCGGAACAGAAAAGTGCAGTCAAATAATCATGGTGGACAGAAGCGCGATGACAGATGATACGCAGAAAGATTGACGAGTAGATTGGAAATGCTCCAGGGTTTGCTCTTCTCCGCGGAATCGAATACAAAAGGGATGATAATCACGCTTCTGAAGACTGACCATTCTATAAAAAATCTCGATGACGGTGGCTTTTCGACAATTTCGTGTCTCCTAGGAAATTTGGAGTTTCGGAAGCAGGAATGGTGTCTCGAGAACATACGGGCAAATTGGCATGACGGCGAGTTATTGTATTGGGATCGACTTAGGAACGACGAACTCAGTTTTGGCCTTTGCCCCGATGGAGGACGCGGAAGCCATGATAGCCGTGCTTCCGATTCCGCAACTGGTGGCGCCTGGTTCCATCGAGAATCGACTTAGCTTGCCTTCGTTTCTCTACATCCCGCCCGCGATGGATCCGTCATTGCAGGTTCCCAAAATCGGTACAGGAGCTTGGGTCATCGGTGAATACGCTCGGCGTATCTCCGCGGAGCAACCCGAGCGCGTCGTAGCGGCTGCAAAAAGTTGGTTGTGCAATACTCAAGTCGACAGGCAATCTCCGATTCTGCCGTGGCAGTCGGATGCACCTATCGAACAGGTTTCTCCGGTGAGTGCAAGCGCTGCATTCTTACGCTACTTGATCGATGCTTGGTCGAACCGCTTTCCAGACGCTCCCTTTGCGCAGCAAAAAGTAGTCCTTACGGTTCCAGCATCCTTCGACGAAGCTGCCCGCGAGCTGACGCGAAACGCAGCACTCTCGGTTGGTTTCCCTGAGGATTTCTTGTTTCTCGAGGAACCGCAAGCCGCCCTCTACAACTGGGTCCACGCTCGCGGTGATCAATGGCGCAAGCAACTACAGCGGGGAGACCTGCTTCTAGTGTGCGATGTTGGAGGAGGCACTACCGACTTGACCTTGGTTCAAGTCGATGAGGATCACGGAGGGTTATCGCTGAATCGATTGGCCGTCGGCAACCACCTTTTGGTTGGGGGTGATAACATGGATTTGGCGCTCGCGCATGTCGCGAGTGAGTTGTTCAAGCAAAAGGGTGCGAAGTTAAACGCTTGGCAGTCGTTGTCCCTTTGGCATTCCTGCCGAACCGCGAAAGAGAAACTATTGGGGCGGTCAGCCCCCGAATCCTATCCACTAACGTTGCTCGGACGAGGTAGCAAACTCATCGGGGGCACCATCTCAACACAACTTGATCGAATCATCGTTGAGGAAACTCTAGTCGATGGCTTTTTCCCGACCGTATCGAGA
>VGZN01000450.1 GCA_016872635.1 Planctomycetota bacterium
AGGCCCACTACCTGACACGCGTGTGCAACGATACTAAGCCAACTCTCGCTGGACCCGCCTCGGAAGTCGATCGACTTCGCGGGGAAAAGGACGCGTATTACAACGCGATTCCAAGCACATTCATCTACAAAGATGCTCCGACACCTCGCGAGAGTTTTGTGATGATCCGTGGTCAATACAACCAACCGGGAGACAAAGTCGACGCGGACGTTCCGGCGATCCTTCCCCCCATCCGACCTGCGGGATCAACCGATCGAATGACGCGGCTCGACCTGGCAAAGTGGTTGGTCTCGCCGCAACATCCTCTGACCTCGCGCGTGATCGTCAATCGATTCTGGCAACAAATGTTTGGGGTCGGTTTGGTGAAGAGCAGCGCCGACTTTGGTACCCAAGGCGAATTGCCTTCGGATGCTGAATTGCTCGATTGGTTGTCGCTCGAGTTCCAGCGCTCCGGGTGGGACGTCAAACAACTCCTTCGTTTGATGGTAACCTCGGCCAGCTTCCGACAGCGATCCTTCTCGACGCCAGAGATGATCGAAAAGGATCCCGAAAACCGATGGCTGGAACGTGGCCCTCGACTCCGTCTCGACGCAGAACAGATCCGCGATAACGCACTCTTCGTAAGTGGCTTGATCGATCTATCGATCGGTGGCAAAGGAGTCAAGCCGTACCAACCTGCCAATATCTGGGAACCGGTCGGATTCGTAGGCTCCAACACACGTGCGTATCAGCAGGACAAAGGCCCCGCGCTCTACCGACGTAGCCTCTACACGTTCTACAAACGGACGGCTCCCCCGCCGTTTATGGTGAACTTCGATGCGCCCAATCGCGAACAATCGTGTACCCGGCGCGAACGAAGCAATACACCTCTCCAAGCGTTGCAACTCCTGAACGATGTGCAGCACGTGGAAGCATCCCGTGCCCTCGCCGAGCGAGTACTCGCCAACGGAGGTAGCGATGCTGCATCCCGAGTTCGGTACCTGTTCAAAACGGTGCTGTCGCGCGAGCCTCAGCCTCATGAACTCGCGATACTCCAGAAGCAACTCGGAGAACACCTCGCCCGTTATGCGGCCAGCCCCCAAGATGCTACCAGCTTGATCCAACAAGGAGAGTCGAAACCATCGGCGAACGCTCCAGCTACCGAGCTCGCAGCATACACGCTGCTCGCTGGTACCGTACTCAACATGGACGAGACTCTAACGCGAAACTAAATCATGAACGAACTCACTAAACTGCAAATGCAAATAAACCGTCGGAACTTTTTTGGTTCGACCGGAGTCCGACTCGGCGGCCTCGCGGCCGGTATGCTCGCTGCACCAGGTTTACTGGATTCAATCGCTCGCGGCGACAACACGAGCGAAGGAAGCGTGCATCCACCGCTCCCGGGACTGCCCCATTTCCCCCCCAAGGCCAAATCGATCATTTATCTCCACATGAATGGAGCTCCTTCGCAGATCGATACATGGGATTACAAACCCGGCCTACAAGAGTATTACGACAAAGATCTCCCTCCCAGCGTTCAAGGAGGCCAACGGCTCTCCACGATGACGAGCGGTCAATCTCGTTTTCCTGTCGCTCCTTCGAAGTTTAAATACGAACAAAAAGGGAAGTGCGGTATGTGGACCAACACAGACCTCTTTCCGTTTACAAGCGAGGTTGTCGACGAGATTGCATTGATCCGTTCGGTATTCACCAACGCGATCAATCACGACCCTGCGTGCACCTTTGTGATGACCGGCTCAGAAGTCCCCGGCAAAGCGAGTATCGGGTCGTGGTTGTCGTACGGACTCGGTAGCGAAAACAACGACTTGCCCGCGTTTGTTGTGTTCACCCCGAAATTCCCCGAGGATAGCAATGGCCAAGCACTTTTCAGCCGGATGTGGGCCAGCGGGTATTTGCCCACGCGGTTCAATGGCGTTGCACTGCGAGGTAGTGGCGATCCAGTTTTGTATCTCCCTAACCCCGCTGGAGTCACTCGGACCGACCGCCGACTGATGCTTGATTCCCTTCAAGAACTCAATCGCGGGGCACAAGCCGAATTTGGGGATCCAGAAACAGCGACACGTATCGCGCAGTACGAAATGGCCTTTCGTATGCAAGCGAGTGTGCCGGAGCTGACCGACATCGAAACCGAAACAGCCGAGACGCTGGAGATGTACGGCCCGAATGTGCGTGACCCGGGCTCGTTTGCGCACAGCGCACTGCTGGCTCGACGATTGGTGGAACGCGGGGTTCGGGTAGTCCAACTACTGCACCGCGGTTGGGACCAGCACGGCGATCTGCCTCGCCAGATCGGAAATCAGTGCAAGCAAACCGACCAGCCGATCGCTGCTTTGATTAAAGATCTCAAGCAGCGGGGAATGCTTGATAGCACTCTCGTCGTATGGGGTGGGGAGTTCGGCCGAACGGTTTACAGCCAAGGTGGCTTGTCTCGCGACAACTATGGGCGAGATCACCATCCCCGGAACTTCTGTATGTGGATGGCCGGCGGCGGGATCAAAGGTGGTATCACCTACGGAACAACCGACGATTTCAGCTACAACATTCTCGAGAATCCAGTCAATGTGAACGACGTCAACGCGACCATTATGCATTGCATGGGGATCGACCATGAGCGGTTCACTTACAAATTCCAAGGCCTCGATCAACGGCTTACCGGGGTCGAAAAGCAGCGGGTCGTGACGGAACTTCTCACATGACCCGAATCCTTTTTGGGGTGATCCAGTGCGCTTGGGT
This sequence comes from Planctomycetota bacterium, assembly GCA_016872635.1. Classification (GTDB taxonomy): domain Bacteria; phylum Planctomycetota; class Planctomycetia; order Pirellulales; family Pirellulaceae; genus JBKCUI01. The sequence goes on from VGZN01000450.1 coordinate 2,737, forward strand.
AGTGACGGCCTGGACCGTTGCTGCAAACTGGCAGGAGTTATGCGCGCAGAATCCTCCCTACCATGGAACGATATTCCTTGAGTCAAAGATTTTGACCGAGGAGGATCCTTCTGCCTTTGTTGCGATCAGCGATTCCGGAACTGGGCGCCGTCGCATGTTCGATCGACGGACGAATGATTGGGTCGATGTTGAAGCATGGCTTTTCCCGGCGGAGTTTGACGATGGTCAAACGATTGAGGTTCAAGTCAACCCGGAGTTTGAGCAAAAGGCGGCTCGGAAAGAATCGGAGTTTTACGCGCGCGTGATCGGAAGGCTGCCGAGATGCTTGCGTGATCAAGTAAAGACGGTATGGATTCACGCAGGCAAAAAGCTCTTTGGAGGCGGAAACAGAAATCTGCTCATCCATACTGAGCAAGGGAAAGAGTATTTGAGGGATGGGATACTTGAGGAGACCCTATGCCACGAGGCCTCGCATACATCGCTCGATGGAATCCACGCCAGAAGCGATCGATGGAGAACGGCTCAGTCACTCGACGACGGGTTTATTTCGAAGTATGCAAAGGAGAATCCGGAGCGTGAAGATGTCGCCGAAACGTTTCTTATTTATTTGGCGTTAAAGCATCGTCGCGATCGGATTAGTGACGAGTTGGCAGCCATGGTATCGAAGACAGTTCCGAATAGGCTTGCGTATTTCGATGGAATCGAATGGGATCTTTATCCGATGGTGAAGCGAACGGCCGAATAGGTTGCAACGACATCACGCAAGAGTGGATGCGGAGTTGCTAGATTCAGAGTTTGGCAATTGGTGATGAAACCAGCCGAGCAATCCGCCGGCGATGGCGCCATAGAGGTGGCCGTCCCACGATAGGGTTTTGTCGCTGCTCGGGAGGACACCCCAGAAGAGAGTTCCACCGTAGAGGACGGCGACAACGAGCGAAATCACGATCGGGATCAGTTTCCTTTCCCGGAATCCATTGACAATGATGAATGCGATCAATCCGTAGATTAGTCCGCTGGCACCGACGTGAACTGCGGATCGGCCGAGCAGCCAAAGAAGTGCTCCGCCGAGAGCGATGATGGTTGCGACAGTTTCCCATGGGTGTTTGGTGGAACCGAAGAGGAGGACCAAGAGGATCGCGAGCGGAACTGTGTTGCTGACCAAGTGGGTGAGGTTGGCATGAAGGAATGGGGAGCAAGGGATCCCGATGAGTCCACCGAGGTGACGGGGGATAACCCCGAATCGGGTCAAGTCGATGGATAGGATTTGATCGGCGAAGTACACGATCCAGAGGGTGGCGATGAAGAAGGCGACACGTTGAAGGTTTGCACGAAGACGGGACATGATGGAGCTGCTCGCGACAATGCGTTTGTAGATGTTGGCTGGAGTTCGAATGTATCGAGTGTACGGATGAAAGCCAGGGACGCAGGAAGTCCGATGGGATTCTTTAAGGGCATTTACGGCGGGAGAAAATCAGAGGAGATATAGAGGGAAAGATAAAGACAGGTGTGATCGAATCCTAAAAGTTTTGAACTGGGCTGGACACAGAATGGTAGTCATGTATTATCTCCTTCGCGGGATGGAGCAGCTCGGTAGCTCGCGAGGCTCATAACCTCGAGGTCGTCGGTTCAAATCCGGCTCCCGCAACTTGATCTAAATACTGCCGAAACAAGCATTTACGTTACCTGCCGATGTTCGGCAGTGCGGCCTGAAGTTTCCTAGAAATCCGGTAGACTACCGGATTCGGTGAAATTGGAGGTTG
>VGZN01000451.1 GCA_016872635.1 Planctomycetota bacterium
TCGCTTGTCAGTCCAGTTGATTACGACGATATCCGCCAATTGGACTTGGTCTTGAAAGACTTCCGTCTCGCGCCAACGCGGGTCGTCGAAGTCTTTGGGATCGATCAGGCAAATGGTATTCCGTAGATCGATCACTGAAGAAAAATTCGGACTCCTTAAGGCATCGACGACTTTTGCAGGATGACTGGCACCTGACGGTTCTAAGATCAAACGATCGGGCCTAGTTCTGCGTATGAATTGTGCTAAGAGCGGTTGGAATGCAAAGGCCATCGTGCAACAAGCACAACCACCCCCTAACTCCTGGATAGCAATATCCTCAGAGCCTGCATCGACCATTGCCTGGTCGATCGACACCATGCCATATTCATTGATGAAAATCGACCACTTCTCTCCAGGCGGACGACGGTCGATCAGTTGCTTGATGGCTGTCGTTTTACCGGAGCCAAGAAAACCGACGATCAAGTTCGTGGGAATGCGTTCCCCTTTCTTCCAAGCCATTTGCTAAACCAACTCTTTCTCGATCGATTCGATACGAATTGGGCTGATATCGAACTTTGGGTTCTGGCCCAAAAAACGACAAGGGTTGTTGTGAAAGAGTTCAATCGCATCTTGGACGCTATAACCGCGACGACGGTATTCGAGAATACACTCTTGAAGCGTAAAGGGATCGCTCGGTCCCCAGTCAGCTGACGAGTTAACGAGAATGCGTTCGGTACCGTATTTCTCAATCATGTCGACCGCACGCTTCGGCGAACACTTGGTGATCGGATATAGAGTCATTCCTACCCAGTACCCTGCATCGAGGCAGGGGCGAATGGTTTGCTCTTCCACATGGTCAATCCAGATACGTTCCGGGCTTACGTTTAGTCCCGCTAGAACTTCGAGCACGCGGCGAGTCCCGTGCGCTTTGTCGGCCAAATGCGGAGTGTGGATCAGAACCAGCTGATCGTGCCTGATCGCCAATTCGACATGCGCAGCCAGTGCATCGCATTCATTGGCAGTCGATTTGTGAAGCCCAGTTTCACCCACACCCAAACAAGTTGCTTTCGATAGAAATTCGGGGAAGTGCTTCAGCACCTCGCGCGTAAGAACGGGATCTTCCGCTTCTTTGGGATTGACGGCAACCCAGCAGAAATGGCGAATTCCATATTGCGCCGCCCGTGTCGGTTCGAACTCGCTAATCTGACGAAAGTAATCGATAAACGTCTCGGGATAACGTCGATCGAAGCCCGCCCAAAAAGCGGGCTCCGCTACGGCAACAACCCCCGACATCGCCATTCGCTCGTAGTCTTGAGCGGTGCGAGCGATTGCGTGGTAATGCGGTTGAATGATCTGCATAAATTGCTAACCCTTCTGCGTTTCGTGGCACCCTTCCAAAACAAAATGAAGGATCTGCATTTCTCTAGTCATGCTTGTATTGATGATTGTGGTCGTTGCGATGGAATATTGAAGCATTCATTTCGCTGCCGTCGAAAGAAAAGCCTATGGTCAATCCAAATTCTTCGAAGGCCGTCGCCTGCTGTGGAAGGCTCTCAAGGCTGAGAAAAAACCGCGACGAGGAATCTTGTGGATCAGTGGGTCGAGGATCTGACTCAAAAGCCACATCATACTCCTTTCCCCCAGACTTGATCTTACCAAGAAGTGTTTTGAGTGGGAGCGGAAATGGCCTATGGGTGATGGCCTCTTGCACGTACAAGACAATTCGCTTCTGTTTCTCGTCCGCTGTCAATTCAAATTCAAATTTCGCCTTTTCTGAAAGCTTGAGTATATGCCCGCCGTGCTGCCCGTGAGTGTGAGCCGACTCCTGTGGCAATCGATTGCACGCAGTTGTTGCGGCAAAACACAGGTAAAGTACTACTATCCCCTTTCGCCCACAAACCCATTCAAAAGCCATTTGTGCTATGCCCATCATTACGCTGTGCGAGTGTTCCAAAAGTACTTCTGTCGATCGCTTGGGATAGAAAATGGACAGAACCGTCGGCGAACATAAAGTTCGCACCGCCGGCATGATAGCTGCTGTAATTCGCTGAGCCTTGACCATCACAATCGTAGTTAATGTCCTTTGCAGCATCGTTAATCGGGTAGAAGGCTGTTCCGAGTAGCATTTGGTTGCCTCGAAACCCACATCCGTCTTGGAACTCAACACCAGGCCACACCGCGGCGTAGTTCCTCATACTCCGTTCACCCATCGCGATCGTGTTACTCAAACCGTCGAGGACGAGTGAAATTCTGATTCTTGTGTTCCTCCCAAACATCCCGTTACCTTCAAAGTCGCTATCTCTCCATTCTGATCTTGCTGCTTTCCAACCGTTGCCGAGCGAACCGACATAGTTCGACTTAGCGAACCCCTTGGTCGGTAAGTCGCCACCTGGGCGGGGCGGGGGCGGGGGGAAAACATGCGCCAATAAAACCCTGGATTTCTTCGACGATGACACGGCCATCCAACTGGAAACGGGGATCGATCGGTGAGGATGAGGCAGATCACCTCCAGCGTCCGATGGGCACAGATAGAGGGGTAAGGTCAATGTCAAAAGGGGCGCAGTGTCCGGATCGGAGCCTACGTCGTAGAGGGACCTTGTCACAACGCTTAAACGTTTCGATAGTGGTTCCTGGTCAATGAAGTCCAGAAGTACCGCCCCCCAACCCCAGCCTCCACCATCGACCCCACCCGCTCGGTCCGAGGTGTAACCCGGCGGAAATTTCTTGAATGAAACCTCGTAAGAGTGCAAGCCGATCCCCATCTGTCTCAAATGATTGGAACACTGCATCCGGCGAGCAGACTCTCTCGCGGCCGAAACGGCGGGTAGAAGAAAACCTAAAAGCAGAGCAATCGCTGCGATGGTAACCATCAGCTCCATGAGTGTAAAACCGCGGTTAATTTCTGTACTTGCGGACATTCGGCCTTCTCGTTGATCCAAGCTCCCGATCTGCGCTAACATCAGAAACACTTTTGATCGCTTCGACTCAGATGTACAACATTTGCACCTGCATAACTGATGCAAGTAGTCTATCAAAGAATTGCTTCGAAGGCAAATTAATGTCATAAAAAATGAAACTATCGAGCGAATAGGGAGTGGACTACCGTTCCTTCGTCAAATCCGACTCCATCTGCCCCTCAACTAGGTGCGATTAAACGGCGGCAAACAATTCGAGCAATTGCTCGACGCGTGGCGTATCGCTGCCGGTTCTGCTCAAAACCTCGATCGCTTGACAAATGACAGCAAGTTTTTTTTCATCTGCGGCGTGCTCACCCTGCCTTGCAACCGCGACTTCGTATCTGTCCAGAAATGCAGCTAGCTCCAAAAGCATGTGGCGATTCTCAAGAAAATAGGTCTCGATGACTTGTTGTGGATTGAGCATTTTCATTTCCCTTTCTCGACAATGATCGAATCGACACTGGCGATATGACCGGTCCTTGATGCGCCGCCAATCACGATCATTTGCGACTTGACGCCGGAGACCAGACGATGATGGATTCTAGGAGAAGGCAAAGCGGCACACGCTTGCCAACCGTTTTGCTCCGAATTCAGTCGATTGACCTTGCCATCCATCCCCGCGATATAGAGTTGACCATGAAGCACGCAGGCTGCGATTCCATTGCCGTTGGCAGGCATACCCGGAATGGCGGGACCGTCAGACCATTTCGCTGTCCCTGGATCGAAGAAATAGACTTTGTCGGAAATGTCATCTTCGGGTGTCAGACCACCAATCAATACGATCTTCCCTTTGAAGCCAATGACTTCAAGTGCCCTTAAAGGTCGCGGTTGATCAACCTTCTCCCATCCCTTGTTCTCGGCATTTAAGTCAAGAACACAACCCGATTCGAGCCAATCTCCATCTTCGCCTCCCTGAATGGACCATCCACCAAAGATATAAAGTTTATCGTCAACGATCGCTGCTCGATGTGACGATCGTGGCTCGGGAAGATCCGGCAGCGACACCCACTGGTTCGACGCGGGGTTATAGGCGGCAACCTCCTTGAGGGAGTAAAGGTCATGTGATTCACCAGGCTCATTGCGAGCTTGCATTCCTCCTACGCGGTAGATTCGATCCTTCGAAGCCACTAAAGCCACTCCTTGGGCTGGAGTAGGTAACGCTAATGACTCCCATTTTCCATCGCCATGTAATGAGGCCCGAAGGAACCCCATCAACATGTGATTCTTTGAGTACGAATGGGTCTTGCCGGTATGTCCACTATAGACATAGATGTGATCACTTAGAGTGGTCGCGCCGAAACTAGCCACTCCCTCCGGCAACGCTTCGAAATTCACAATGGTATCCTTTGCGACCTCTTGGCCTGAGACAATGCCGCTCCAGAGAATCGATAACAAGAGCAGGTTTAATGCACGTATACGTATCACCCTATGTTCCTTTTTGGACAATGAGCTCGACATATTAAAGTGAGATGACTTGATCGGGCGAGTTGCCGCCGAGCGCCGAATACAACTGCGGAAAGCAGCCGGCGACTACCCCCTCCACGAAGCCTTTCGCGCG
>VGZN01000452.1 GCA_016872635.1 Planctomycetota bacterium
GGGAGCGGGACTTCAAACTCTTTACCAGCCTTATTAAGCGACCTAATGGAATCTTCTTGGTCACCGGCCCGACAGGTTCCGGCAAGACGACAACACTGTACGCGGCCTTGAACGCCCTCAATCGACCTGACCGCAAGATCATCACCGCCGAAGACCCAGTCGAGTATTACTTGCCAGGGATCAATCAAGTCGAAGTCCGACACAACATCGGACTCGACTTCGCACGGATCATTCGAGCCATGTTGCGGCAAGCACCCAACATCATCCTCGTCGGGGAAATGCGGGATACCGAGACCGCCCAGATGGGTATCCAAGCGTCACTGACTGGACACTTGGTATTCAGTACACTACACACGAACGATGCGCCCAGTGCTGTGACGCGGATGTGCGACATGGGCGTCCCGTCCTACATGGTGGCCAGCTCGGTCATCGCGGTCCTCGCCCAGCGTTTGGTTCGCAAGATCTGCACGCGGTGCAAGTATTCACTGAACCTAAGCGACGCGGTTTTAGAGGAGGCAGGCATCCCCCAAACAGTGGTACCCTATGCGAAGTTCGCCAAAGGAAAAGGATGCCCCTACTGCCAGAAAAAGGGGTACCGAGGTCGGATCGGGATCTACGAACTGATGCTGATCAACGGCCGCATTCGTGAAATGATGTTTGCGAGCAAATCGTCGGCGGAACTCCGAAGCGAAGCGATTCGAGGAGGCATGACCACCTTGTTCTGCGACGGATTAAGAAAAGTTATTAACGGCATCTCGACGCTTGATGAGGTTTACAAGTCGGCGAAAAAGACCGAGCAGGAATACATCGCGATCCAAAAGGTCATCGACGAAGTTCTTTCGGGCGCCGCAGCGCCGCATTCGAAAGCCTAATAGCCCGGAAGCCCCCCTCCCGGCAGCTCCGCCGGGCTGAGGAAACCCGTTGCAACCCGACAGCGACTCCACCAGGAATCGGTGGGGTTATTTCGTTCGTTAGGGTTATCCGGAACAGCAAGCGCGAACCGAGCAGCAGACGCTGACAGCATCGTCTCTCGAGATCGTCTCTCGGGGCGAGCCAAATTCGCTCTCACGCCGATTCCTAGTTTGAGACAGTGACCAAAACCTGCCTACGAACCCCGCATTTGCACCAACCCGCACTGGGCTGCCCTGCGATGGAGTGCGGCGACTGGCAATCTGATGCACAACCGCGCGAATCGCAACGGTGGGGACAAGGCCGGAATTGCTGAGAAAATATTGATTGTCGGGCCCCTTTTTTGAGGCCGCGCGTTCAGTCCCAACTCGGCTAGAGTACAATCGAGTAGCGAGCTGAAATCCCGCTCGCGGCCGCAATTGGTACGAAGCTGAATCGTCGTCCCGTAGCCCGACCTTCACCAGACCCGAAACAGATTATTAAATGGCAACAGTTCTCATCGACAAGCTGCTTCAGGCAGCGGTTAAGCAAGGGGCCAGCGACATCCACATCGTCGTCGGTCAACCGCCGGTTTTCCGGCTGCATGGACGCATGCGGAAACTCGAGACCAAAGTGCTCGAACCGGACGATACGGTCCAATTGATGAAGAGTATCGCGCCCGAGCGATGCCAACGGGAACTTCAAGAAGTCGGGAGCGCCGACTTTGGTTTTGCTTTTGGAACATTGGCTCGTTTCCGTGTTTCCATTTTCAAGCAGCGCGGCAACATTTCGATGGTTCTGCGGCAGATCCCCAACGACAAACTGACCCCTGAGCAATTGGGGTTGCCCGAGTCGGTGGTCAAGATGGTTCTGCGACCTCGCGGTTTGGTCCTCGTAACGGGCCCAACTGGCTCCGGAAAAAGTACCACCCTCGCGAGCTTGATCGACTTCCTGAACATCAATCACGACCACCACATCATCACCATCGAAGACCCGATCGAGTTTTACCACGAGCACAAGAAATCGACGATCAATCAACGCGAAGTAGGTGTCGATGTTCCTAGCTTTTCCGAAGCGATCCGACGCGCCCTGCGACAGGACCCCGACTGTATCCTCGTCGGTGAAATGCGAGACTTGGAAACGATCTCGGCAGCGATCAGCGCTGCAGAGACGGGCCACATCGTGTTTGGTACGTTGCACACCAACAGCGCTCAAGGCACCGTGAACCGTTTGATCGATGCGTTCCCAGGAAACCTTCAAGACCAAATTCGAACGCAGTTGTCAACGAGTTTGCTGGGAGTTGTCGCTCAAACACTGGTGCCTCGAATCGGCGGCGGACGATGCGCTGCTTACGAAGTACTCGTGGTTACCCCCGGTATTGCTAACCTCATCCGTGAAAACAAAACGTTCCGTATCGGATCTGCGATCCAAACCGGCGCCAAGTTCGGCATGACACTCATGGATGATTCGCTCTACAACTTGTGGCGCGAAGGCAAAGTCAGCGTCGAAGACATCCTCGCAAAAGCTCACCGGCCGGACGATTTGGCCAAGCGTATCGTTAATGCGAGACGCGGCATCGAAGACGAAGAGCAGGGGGAAGAAGCTTTCGATCACGGGAGCTGACGTTGCATCGCGTTGGCACAACAAATACGCGTTGATTGGCAAAATGATCGACTTCAAATTTCATGTTCCATCTAGCCCTTAAAACCTTTTCTCGCAAGCTCATCTAACACCCGAGGCACAGATCCCCAATGGCAGCACGTAAAATCGGTCAGATCTTTGTTGACATGGGTTTTATCACCGACGATCAATTGCAGCTTTTGATCGAAGAACAGCAGCAACAGCCTGGGATTTTGTTCGGAAAACTGGCCGAGGATATGGCCCTCATCACCGACGAGCAGCTAGCCCAAGCGCTCGGCGAACAGATGAACATGAAGGTAGTTTCGCTCGGGGATACATCGATTCCCAAGGAACTGATTGAGCGTCTTACCGAAACAATGGCCCAACTTTATCGGGTGATCCCGGTTCGATTCGATGGCCATAAGCTGACCGTCGCAACATGCGACCCCCAGAACTTGACCATCCAAGACGAGCTCCGCACGTTCTTGGGACTCGATATTGAAATGGTGGTAGCGACCGAGCGAGAGATCAAGGCCGCGATCGACCGTTTCTATTCTTCGGAAAGTTTGAGCGTTGAGAAGATCGTTGCAGAACTAGCTGCCGACGAAGAACTCTTTGCAGCGGCTAGCAAGTTGGAAGGGGACAAGTTCGATCTGGACGGCGCTGAAGCGTTGGCCGATAGCGCTCCCGTTCGCAAACTACTGAACCTGGTTCTTCTGCTGGCCATCAAAGATCACGCGAGCGATATTCACTTTGAACCGTTTGAAGACGAGTTCCGAATCCGGATCAAGGCCGAAGGGGTTCTCTATGAAATGGTTCCGCCACCCCGCCACTTGGCGTTCGCGATCACGACACGGATCAAGGTTATGGCCAACCTCGACATTGCGGAACGCCGCTTGCCGCAGGACGGTCGGATCGAATTGATGGTCGGTGGTCACCCTGTCGATCTTCGGGTCAGCGTATTGCCGACCATGTTTGGTGAGAGCGTGGTTATGCGGATCTTGGACCGAACGGTGGTCAATTTGTCCCTCACCAAGGTCGGGATGGACGACAAAACCATGAATGACTTCAGGACCATCATGAAGCGGCCCAACGGGATCGTTTTGGTGACAGGTCCAACCGGCTCTGGAAAGACGACAACACTCTACTCAGCATTGTCTGAGTTGAATGAGATCCATGACAAGCTGATCACGACGGAGGATCCGGTCGAGTATGACATCGATGGGATCGTCCAAATCCAGATCGATCACGATATCGGGGTTACATTTGCGTCCTGCTTGAGAGCCATTCTGCGGCAGGATCCAGACGTTATTCTGGTGGGCGAGATCCGCGATTTGGAAACCGCTGAAATCGCTGTCCAAGCTTCCCTGACCGGGCACTTGGTTTTCAGCACCTTGCACACCAACGACGCTCCCAGCACCATCACTCGGATGAAGGACATGGGGATCCCCACGTTCTTGATCACAGCGACGGTGGAAGCCATCCTCGCACAACGTCTCGTGCGGCGGATTTGTTCGAAATGCCGCGAGGAAGTCGAACCTCCGTTGGAGTTGCTCCAAGAACTCGGGGTGGACGAAGAGAAGAGCAAAACCTCTAAGTTCTATCGGGGCAAAGGCTGCGATAACTGCAACAACACCGGTTACAAGGGTCGGATCGGGCTGTTCGAGCTCATGGTGATGAACGACGATCTTCGGGATATGATCATCCGGAACGTTACCACCGACGAACTGCGAGACAAAGCGGTCCACTATGGAATGATCACCCTGCGGGAATACGGAACCCAGTTCGTATTCCAGGGCCTGACCACGGCTGAAGAGGTAGTACGCGAGACCGTTCACGATGGCTAGTGTTCCTTGCAACCTGTCCCCCTGTTCGCGGCAACGCGCTAGCGGCCGGTCCCCCGTGAGCGGCAACGCGCTAGCGGCCGGTTCCCCGTGAGCGGCAACGCGCTAGCGGCCGGTTCCCCGTGAGCGGCAA
>VGZN01000453.1 GCA_016872635.1 Planctomycetota bacterium
TAAGGCGACAAGCGAGGCAGATGGGGGTCGATATAGCGCAGGTGGTCGGCAGTGGTCGATCGGGACGCGTGACGGCGGAGGATGTGGCGAGACACTCTCGGCGCGCGATTGATGCAGCGATCATCGAGATCGAGTCGGAGGTTGACATATCGGAGGGAGAAGAGGGAGGGGAAACGAAAGCTTCCTTGAAAAGCACGATTGCATCGCCTCGCGCTCGGCGTGTCGCGAAGGCGATGGGAATCGATTGGAGGAATGTGGTGGGGAGCGGTCGCGACGGCCGCGTGCGGGAAGGGGACGTGCTCGGGGCTGCACGCAGCCCATCGCGGACCGTGAGTCGCTCGTCATCGAGCAAGCGATATGGGCCGAGGCGCAAGGCGATTGCAGATCGATTGCGTGCCAGTCAGCGCGCGACGGTTCCGGTGACCTTGCATACGGTCGCCGATGTATCGGGCTTGGTAGCGTACCGGGAGCAACAGAAAAAACTACAGTCGAGTTTTGTGCCCGCGTATACGGATCTAATTGCCAAGTTATTGGCAGGAGTATTGGAGCGCCATCCGGCGATGGCTGTCCGATGGAACGGAGACCATACCGATTTGGATGAGGTTTCGAAGGATGCGTTTCACATTGGCATCGCGGTTGACACGCCGGATGGGCTTTTGGTTCCTGTGGTGCGTTCGGTGGGATCGCAATCGATTGAGCAGGTAGTTGAGGAGTCGCGTCGCTTGATTGCGCGGGCGAGGGAGGGTCGATTGACGCGCGAGGAGATGAGTGGAGGGGTGCTGACGATCACGAATTTGGGTGCTTACGGGATCGATGGTTTTACACCGATCATCAATGTGCCCGAGATAGCGATCTTAGGATTGGGAACGATCCGACGCGAGCCTGTCTTTCGCGATGGGGATCGAGTCGAGGCACGCGATCGAATGGTATTGAGTTTGACCTTCGATCACGCGGCCATCGACGGCGCCCCCGCCGCCGCATTCTTAAAGGACATCGTCACCACCATCGAAGGCATGCCCTTGTGGGGGATCCAATTACAGGCGGCCTACAACCATTAGATCATCGATGCACACTTCTAAAAAACCTTAAACGCTCTTCTTTTTGGTTCGACCGGTAAGAGGATCGATCGTCCCATCAAAGTAAAGATCTGCAATAGCGAGATCTGTTGAAGATGCATCGCTTATGGAGCCAAACGAGCTATCTTCTATAGATGCTTCACCCTCACCGTTTTTCGAGGAATTCAGATAGTTGATAACCTCAAGAACATCCAGAGGATCGATACGGCGGTCTCCATTAACATCGATGTACGGAGGTGGATTGAACGCATCAGGAGCGAGAACGCGTGTTCCCAACGCATTAATGTCGTTGATCAAGAGAAGGACGTCGAGTGGACTTACCGTTGTGTCGTTGTCGACATCGAAGCGATTGCGATAGTTCTGGTAAAGGCTTGTAACGACTCGAACTTGAACATTTGCAGGATTGCTTCGGTGTCCGTTGTCATCCTCCACGGAGTAAGCAAAAGTATCTAAACCTCGGAACGACGTCGAGGGTAGGTAGTTGATCGACCCATTTGGGTTAAGCGTCAACACTCCGCTAATAGGCGCTGTTTCTATTCGTATCGAGCTATTCACCAAGTAGCCGTCTTCATCCGAGTCGTTTCGCAGAACAGGGATTGTAACTGCTACGTCGTAGGTTGTAATTGCTGAGTCGGATTGGGCAACAGGGATCGCATAGACCGTGATCGTAAACTGGATCGCTGTAATGGCGTTGTCGAAGGTCGATGCCAAGTCTCCATCAAGTCCTCCATCCTCAAGAGTAAGAGTTATTTTCGTAGATCCTAGGCGATCTGCTAGCGGCTTGTAAGAGATGACTGCGATATCACTCCCCGCGATGTATGTTACCGATAAAGACTCGAGTAACGATTGCCCCCCGACGACCTGAAGTCGAACAGGTTGCGATTCATTTGGGCCTGAGGAAATACCAGATACTTGCAGTTGTCGATTCGAACCATTCTTTTCGATCGACTGGTTTGGGATTGGGTTCGCCGTAGGTGGATCATTCAAAGGCCGCACAGTGACCGTGAACGATCGTGTTACTGATGCATTGTCGTGGGTAGTGGCAATATCTCCGTCGAGACCGCCGTCCATGACCGTGACTATGATTTCAGAGCTACCGAACTGATTAGGCGTTGGCGTGAACCGAAGTATGCCAGTGCTATTTGGAGATGTGTAATCGATCTGTGGATTCGCGATCACAGCTGGATTGCGGCTGACTGCCGTCACAAGCAGCGGTTGTGACTCATTACCGCCGGCGGATATTCCGAAGAGATTTAGCGATTGCTCGGGATTGTCTTCGTCGAGAACTCGATCTGAGATTGATGCCAGCGTTGGCATGTCGTTAATCTCATCAATTGTTATCGTAAAGGATCGTCCAAACCGAGCGTTATCCGCAGTTGTTGCAAGATCACCATCGAGCCCTCCATCTTCGACCAGAATCGTGATGACAGACACTCCCGCTAGATCGGCGACCGGTGTAAATGTCATCGTTCCAACACTATTGGGAGACGTGTATTGCATCGCGGGTGTAGGAATGAGATTCGGGTTGCTGCTAGATACAGAGAGATGGAGAGGTTGCGATTCGCCGCCTCCCGCAGTAATACCAGTGAGCGCGATGGTTTGTTGAGGTGTATCCTCGGCGATTCGGACATTGCTAATCGAATCAATGGTGGGAGTGTCATTCACCGGGGTTACGATCACCGAAAAGCTACGGGCGTAAATCGCGTTGTCGAAGGAAGTGGCAATATCTCCATCGAGTCCACCGTCCTCAATCGTTACAGTGATGGTCGATGTTCCAGACTTGTCAGGAACAGGGTTTATAGTGATGAATCCAGTGGGGTTGGCAGAGGTGTAGTTGATAGAAGGAATCGGTATCAACGATGCATTGCTGCTCGAGGCGAGCACTCGAAGGGGTTGGTTTTCGCCTCCACCTGCGGTAATCCCTTTGAGTGGAATCGTTCGCAGAGGAGTATCCTCGGAGATTGTAAGATCAGCAATCGCATCGAGAGTTGGTAGATCGTTTATCGGTGTTACATCGATTGCAAAGGAGCGGGTGAGCGAAGAATTATCCCCTAAAGTGGCGAGGTCGCCGTCGAGACCACCATCCTCGACGGAAAGGGTAATCACTGCGATACCCGCTTTGTCGGCGGCAGGTGCAAATGACAGGGATCCAATCTGATTGGGCGATGTATAATTGATCGTCGGATTAGGGATGAGATTGACGTCGCTACTCAGGCTGGTGATTCGAATAGGCTGTGACTCTCCCCCTCCGGCGGAAATGCCTGCTAGATGGACGGTTTGTTGAGACGCGTCTTCAGCGATGGTGATGTTACTAATCATGTCGAGCGTTGGTGCATCGTTCACAGGGGTGACTGTGACGGTGAAAGACCGACTGAAGGTTGCGTTATCAGCGGAAGTAGCCAGATCGTTATCAAATCCACCATCTTCGACTGACACCGTGATGACGGTCGTGCCGTACTGATCGGCAATAGGTGTAAATGCAATCGATCCAGATGTGTTGGCAGAATTGTAGGAGACCGAGGGGGTAGGAATCAGCGATGGCTTGTCGCTGGTGGCAGTTATTCACGTTGTCAAACGTGTTGAGAGTGGGAATGTCGTTGACAGGGTTTACCGTGACCATGAAGGAGCGACTGAAGGTTGCGTTATCAGCAGAGGTTGCCAGATCGTTATCAAGGCCTGCATCTTCGACAGTGACTGTTATGACGGATACTCCTGATTGATCCGCGATAGGAGTAAGCGCGATGGAACCAATTGCATTTGGCGTCGTATAAGCAACTGTTGGAATCGGGATTAGGGCAGTGTTGCTACTGGTAACCGATACTCGCAGCGTTTGAGATTCAGTGGCACCTGCGGTAATCCCCGAAAAATTGACTGTTTGTTTGGCAGCGTCTTCGAATATGGTTAGGTTTGCGACACCATCCATTGTCGGTAGATCATTGACAGGTGTGACGGTAACGGTGAAAGCTCGACTGTAGGAGAGGTTATCTGCCGAGGTAGAAAGATCGTTATCGAGGCCTCCGTCCTCGACGGTGACTGTAATGACTGAGGTTCCAGACTTGTCAGAGATTGGAGTGAAGGCAATGGACCCGGTAGGGTTGGCGGAGGTATAGGTAGTACCCGGATTTGGGATGACTGCCGTATTGCTGCTAGTTGCCGATACACGCAGCGTTTGGGATTCACCACCTCCAGCGGTAATACCTGTAAGATTGACCGTCTGCTGCGGTGCATCTTCAGCGATGGTTACGTCGCTGATCGCATCAAGAGTTGGGGTGTCGTTCACCGGGTTTACAGTAACTGTGAATGAGCGACTGAAGGTTGCGTTATCGGCAGTTGTTTGTAGATCATTGTCGAGTCCTCCGTCCTCGACGGAGATCGTGATGACGGCAGTACCGAATTGGTTGGCGATCG
>VGZN01000454.1 GCA_016872635.1 Planctomycetota bacterium
TAGGGGCTGAAAGCCCACCGAGAAAGGCAAGGGCCAATTCAATCTCGATGAAGGCCCGCGCGAGTTGCCTTTCGATGTACCGCGATAGCCATGCTCCAACCCCCATGGCGGAAAGATAAGTCCCTATGACCAGAGAGAACTGGGTGACCGAATCCCCCAGCACATAACTTGCCAATGTTCCGGCCAGCAATTCATAGATCAAGCCACAGATGGCGATGACCAGCACATTGAGGTAGAGCAAAAACAGCGGCGCGCGATTCAGCATCGATTTTGATTAGCCTAGAATCGAAGCGGCAATAATGATCGCGATACCGATCACGATTGCGCCGACGATGATCGCGAGGGCCGTATTGTGCTCGTCCACAATCTCTTTGGTGATCGAGAATCGAGTCAGTTTCTCCATCAAGAAGATCGCCAGGAACAAGACCACAATCCCGACGACGGAAAAAATTGCAGCGGCTACCAGATGGTAGCCGAGCAGTCCCGTACGAGCTTCACTCATGACCGGTTCTAACTGTGCCAGCATCGCGCCAAATCCACCGTTGATCACGCAATCCATCATCACTTACCTCCACCCCAAGACCCACCGCTGGAACGGCTGTACGACGAGCCGCCGCCATAAAAATAAGAACTTCCGCCGCTGGACGACGAGGCCATGTTAGGCATTTTCCATCCACTATAGGCTGCCATCGCGAACCATCCGCAAACGAGAATCCCCGTCACGAGATAACCGTTAAATGCTGTATTCATGCCACCTCCCCGCCGTCAGCGCCACTAGGAATCCCAGCGACCGAATGTTTTTAGCTTTGCGAATAAGGACTGTAATCGCTGTTCCGCCACCGCTGCGTTTCATACGAACCCTTGTAGACCAAAACCAAGATTGGATAAATCGTGACGATACAGATCGCGATCGTGAGCAAGGTACCATCGGGTGGTGTCTTTGGATGAAGCCACGACATCGCCCGATAAATCATGTAAAGCAAGACGAGAAACGCAATGTTGCTGAATAAAAATCGATACCCCATCACCGGCGCTGGCTGAATAGCACCCACGCCGAGCGGCCTGCGCAGGTTTTTCATTTTGAAGGCCTTCTCGATCTCATCGACAGTGACATAGACTCCCTTGGAAACATTGATCTCTTGGTTCACCGTTTCTGGGCCGCTGGTGGCCGTCGGCAACCTCTGCTCGAATGAGAGCATGTATGGAGGAGCGATGTAATCCGAGGTGAAGGCATTCTCGCCTATTTCGACCCGCCACGGAAACTCACCGACCACATAGCTGACTGTCGCATCTCCGCGGTCATAAAGTCGGTACGAGGCACCCTGAAATCGAATCGTGGTGCCTGACGTAACATTCCCAGGGAAGTCGACTTGTTCGATAAACGACCAGTGGTTGTCGTCGGTTTTTACCAACCACCGGAAATTGACTTCCGGGTTGTAGAGGAGGTATTCGCTCCATGGGTACGATTTTCCTTCGTAGAGAACAAACCGTTTCATGAAGCCGACGACCGTGTACTCTTTGCCGAACAGCGTTCCCTTGGAACCCAAGGGTAGCACCGGTTTCATTTTACGAGTGCTAAGTGTTTCGAGGTACTTAAGTTTGCCTTGATCCGCGTCGAGGAGAGCATTGCAATTTGGGCAGGTCACCCGCAACGATTGGTCGGGAGCAAACAGCTCCAACGAGCCGGCGCACTTAGGGCAGTTGAGTTGGAGGGCTTGAACGGTGATGTCTTTGGGTGCCCCCCAACCGGAGTTCGGGGTCATCCCGAGGGACTCCATGGTCGTGCGTTTGCCGAGGAAAAACCGTGTTGGCTCACTACTAAAATCGAGCGTCCCGATCGATCCTTGTTCGGACTTGAGATCGGCGTACTTATGGGGCAGCCCTGGTCTTACAGCCCAAGGTATTTCGCCTTCTGCGGCGGCAACCTCTGCTACGGCTTTTTCGGTAACCTGCAGCGACTCGTCGCGGACTTCAAACGATTGTCCCAATTCGATGGAATCGAACCGAGCGAGCGCCGATCCCGACTTCAATCGCTGCTCGAACATCAGGTAGAGATTGCCTTGGGCCTCGGCGAGCCATCCCCAACGATCTCCGGGGAAACTCAAGTACCATTCGTTCCACATCGCACCCGAAGGATGTTTGTATTGGACGCGGCCAGTCACATGAAAGGCTTTGTTCTCCATGCTGCCGGTCATCCCAACCGACAATGGGGAGTTCAGATCGGCGACGTCCGCGATCTTGCCGCAATCCTCCGGCTTTTTATCACCGCGGGCGATGACCGAATGGCAAAAATCGCAAACGGTGACGAGCGACGAGCTGACTTGAAAAGCGACGGGTCCCCCGCATGCAGGGCAAGCCGCAGTGCGTGCTTTCATGGCACCGACTCCCATTGCGGGACTATACCACGGGGCTCAAGGGGTCCGTGTTTCATGGATGCACGCCGCACACCGCGTTCGAAATGCAGGACATCGCAATGCCTTGCTCCCAATCGCTGCTGTAACGCCTCAGCCCATGGCCAATGCGGTATGGTGCGGCAGCAATAAAGATTGAAGGTTGCCATGCCGACTTCGGGATAGGTATGGCAGGCGAGGTGGGACTCGCTCAACAAATACAGTCCTGTCACCCCAGCTTCACCGGGGAACTGATGCCAGATCGGTTCCCCGACGACGTGCAATTGCAGTTCTCGAATGATCGTATCGCAAAGGGCTCGCAATGTCTCCAATTCGCGTAAGCGGTCCGGGATGCAGTCAAACGCATCGATCACCCATTCGCAACCGATCGTCGTCGCATTCGTCAAGCTCGGAAATCCTGCGCGTGCTGGCTCCATGAAATCAGTAGGATCGCTTTCTAGCGTTACGATGCTGGTGGCGGTGGCGGTGCAGCGGGAGGAGCAGGTGGTGGTGATTGGAAATACATCGCCCATTGGGAAACCTCGCGGGCGGGTTGCCAAGCGGCCATGCCTGCGGTCCAAATCATCGAGTCTCCCTTGAGCTCGGAACGGGCGATGGCATCCACCATCTGCTGCGAGCTAAATGGCCCCAACGTTTGGCCTTGATGGGCGATATGCCACATTGTGGTTGGAAGCGAGATCGCTGGAGCGGGAGCGCCGGTTGCCGGAACACCGGTTACCGGAGCACCCATAGGCGCCATCCGATTGGCCATTGCCAACCCGATCCCGAGCCCTAAGCCTTCGGCGGCACCGCCCCCTGCAGGATTCGCGGCAGCGGTCGTCATCGCTTCGCCCATTTGGTACTGCTGGAATCGCCCCAGGTCGCCGATCACCTTCATCTTGGTGCCGACATCGAGTGCCTTTTCCACTTCCTCGGGAAGAGAAATGTTGACGATCATGAGTTGCGGCAGTTCGAGCCCATACTCGTCATCGATCCGCTCCTGAACTTTCTCGCGAAGCTCCCCTGCGAGCCGGCGATAGTTCGACGCGAAATCGAGGGCTGCGATCTGCGATGAACCGAGCATATCGCTCAATGCTTCGATGATGATCGCTCGGATCAACTCAGTCACTTCGTCGGTGGAGACCTCGGCATTGGTTCCGACGATCTCGGTCAACAGAGCGCGAGGATCGACCGCTTTCAATACGTACGTTCCAAAGGCTCGCACACGGATCGGGCCAAACTCAGGATCCCGCAGCATCACGGGGTTCGGCGTTCCCCACTTCAAGTCCAACACTGGCCGCTTGTTGACGAAGTAAACCTCGGCTTTGAACGGGCTATTGAACCCGTACTTCCAACCCTTGAGCGTCGATAGGATCGGCAGGTTCGAGGTGGTCAGTTCGTGAGTCCCCGCCTCGAATATGTCAGCCAATTTTCCTTCGGAAACAAAGATGGCGACTTGACCGGGACGAACGATGAGCTTGGCTCCGTTCTTGATTTCGTTTTGGTACCGAGGGAATCGCCAGACGAGCGTGTTCCGAGAATCATCGAGCCACTCGATGATATCGATAAACTCGCCACGAATTTTGTCGAATAGCCCCATGGTGATTTCAACCTTCGTTGTGAGGAATGTGCTTGCAAACGTGACTAACTCGCGCCGAGTATCGCACCAGGCATGTTATTAGAACTATTCCGGGCTAGCTTGCACCCCAAGGTAGGCGCACTCTTTTTCCAATTCTCCATTTTTTCCGATCTTCCGGGGAAAATTGGCGAGGGGCTAGGGGAGAAGGGAACGAGGGGGAGGGATACCGCTCGCACGTGAAGAATCTACCGCGTCGTCGGTTTGGTTTCGACTCGCCCATCCGCATGGGCAGTGATGTCGAGCACCTCATCCCCGATCCGGATACCGGTGATCGTCAGTGACGGCCACTCTTTGGGCAAGCGCGGGTGGATCGCGTACCCATCGTCGGTGGGTTGAAAACCTAGGAATCCATACAGCATGACTTGAGGGACCATCACACTTTCGAGGAACTCTTGATCGAGCCCCAGGCCTCCTGGCGGTCCGCCACCTTGCAGCAATCCTCTGCCTGGTTGTGC
>VGZN01000455.1 GCA_016872635.1 Planctomycetota bacterium
GGACTTCGAGGAATCGTCGGCTCCGAGTTTACGCCGGAAGTTGCCATTCGATTTGCAGCCGCCTTCTGCTCGCAGAGCCCCGCTGGCCCTATAGTTCTGTCCCGCGACGGACGGACGAGTGGACCGATGCTCGCCGACGCAATCGCATCCTCCATCACTGCGTGCGGTCGGGACTGCTTGGACCTCGACGTTGCGTCCACCCCCACCGTTGGGACGGCTGTTCGCAATCTTGGTGCAGCCGGAGCGATCCAAGTATCTGCCAGCCACAACCCTCCTCCTTACAACGGGATGAAGCTTTTCGGACCAGACGGACGGGTAATCCCGGGCGACATCGGGAACCGAGTTCTGCACGCCTACCGAAACCTCGATACTCCCTGGGTGTACTTCGAATCGATCGGAACGCGGCAAGCGATTTCGGACCCCCATGCTCATCACGGTGAATTGGTTTTAGCAACGGTCGACGTTGAGGCTATCCGCGCCAAACGATTTCGGATCTTGGTCGACAGCAATCATGGCGCCGGCTCGATCCTCGCATCGCGTATCCTCGCCACCTTGGGATGCGATGTCACGATTCTCGGGGAAACTCCCAACGGCAAGTTTTCGCATCCTCCAGAACCGATTTTGGAGAACCTCAAGGCGGTCGGCGAACGTGTAACCGCAGGCTCATTCGATGTTGGGTTCTGCCAAGACCCGGATGCTGATCGCTTAGCGATCATCGATGAACACGGAACCTACATCGGTGAAGAGTACACGTCGGTCTTATGCATGATACGAGCGCTCATGCAGCATCGTGGCCCTCTCGTAACGAATTGCGCATCGAGCAACATGACGTCGTTCCTCGCTGCAAAACATGGCGTTCCATTTTATCGAAGCAAAGTGGGGGAAGCAAACGTCGTGGATGTCATGCTCGCACATCACGCACTCTACGGTGGGGAAGGAAGTGGCGGTCCTATCGATCCACGGGTTGGATTGATTCGGGACAGCTTTGTGGGGATGGCTCAAGTCCTCGATTTGATGGCAGCCACACAGAAATCGGTCAGCCAACTGGTGGATACTCTTCCTCGAATGGCAATGATCAAAGATAAGATGACGTTGACGAAGGAAAAGCTCCTCGCCTCTATCGATCAACTGAAAACTCAAATGCGGGCCGAGCAAGTCAGTTCCGCGGATGGCATCCGCCTCGATTGGAGCGACGCTTGGCTCCTCCTCAGGGCCAGCAACACCGAACCCATCGTTCGCTTGATCGCAGAAGCGTCTGATCAAAAATCCGCCGAGGAATTAATCGCTCGCGCGAAGTCAATCATGGAAACGAATCCGTAGGTGAACGAACGCTGGGCTGATCTAGGCCACCTGCAACAGCGCGTGGCCATGTTGCCATTTCCAATTCACCAATCGTCTCGAACAATAAAACGTCGAGGGATTACCGAACTTTCGCGTCGAATCGCACGAAGCCACCTTCGCCTGGCTTCAGCTCTTTGTCGATTTCCCAACGCAGCACTGCGGAGCCAGCTTCGTTCGGAGTAACCGTGAAGCTCGCCTCGAGGCTCGACTGCTGTGTGGCGTCGACGTATTCCAATCGAGGAGCCAACGAGTCGGTCACCACCAACTTGTTGACGGGTTGCTCCCCAACGTTGTCGTAACGGATCGTGAAGGAGATCACATCGCCAGGATTCGCCATTTGCTCGGATGCGACCTTACACAATCGGACTCGAGCTCCCTTGTATTCGTACAAGGTAAATTCACGGGCCTGTTTAAGATCCGTGACCGCGACCGCTTCTTGGCCGTCGATGATTACTTGCAACTGCTCAAGATTCGTCCATACGCGGGCTGCTGCGGCGGCCAACGCCAGCTTAGCTGGATCGGTACCACGCAGATCGCCGTTGCGAATGATGTCGAGATCTTCATAGGGCTTGAATGCATCGCTCAAAATCCCCATAGGCAGTACTAGATCCGAAGGCATTGGACGTTGACGATCGCGAAATGCTTCGACGACTCGAACTGCATCCTTGGTATTCGGTTTGAGCGGGACCATCACGTTGACTGGGGGAAGCTGTTCCTTCAGCATCCCCGGGCCGTTGGGCAGAATCGCAGCTTGTGGTCGGAGCGCGAGATCGGTTGTCAAGATCCCAGTCCGCTTGCGAACGCTTCCGAACCGAGGAGCATAAATAGCGACGCGACAGCCGCTTTGCACTTCTGTCACGCCAGTTTTGGTGGTGTACTGAATGACGGTGTCTTCAGGATCGAGACCCGTCTGAGTTAAATCTTCCCGTAACCGAACTTGGGGATCACGGTCGCCACCATCAAAGATGTATTCCTGTGGATCCGCGCACCTCGGAGCTGGTCCGCATTCCACCTCACATGGAACGTTGCAACTTACCCCGGTATCTCCGGCACAGGCTGGTTCGCAGGTGCCTGTCATCTGCGGGAACAGTGGGCGATACGGTTTTCCGCGCGCACAGCGAGCAAATCCATCGGCGTGTTGTTGGGGCATTCGGTTCCCAAGAGTCCCACCAGCGAGAACGCGAGCATGGGACACTTGGCGGTAAGGAGAACCGACGGCTGGAGCCGTTGGATCCACCATTTGGGGCGCGACCGGCAAGGGCTCGCGCGGAACCGCATAGCTCTCTCGATTGGGTTGACGGTTCAAGGCTGGTTGGGTTGCAGTGACAGCAGTTGCAGCAGAGACAGGCACGCCACCGTTGTAGGAAGCCAATGCGATGGAGTTGAGATCGTTGGTTAGGGCGGCGCCGAGTGGTGCTGGACCGGGTTGGGGATTCTGGCGTTGAACTGCAGCGTCAGGCGATCCCGGACCGGTAGTTGCTTGCATCGCTTCACGCTTTTGAGCCTGGGCTGCTTTTGCTTGTGCGAGCGGTGTCTGGGCAGCGCTCAATCGTCGCTCTTGAAGGGACTGTTCACTGAAAATCCCTCCAGGACCAGAGGCACAGCCAGCGGTCACACAGGATAGCAGTCCACCAGTGATCACGAAAATCAACTGTCGATTCGTTGGTTTCATGCTCTCGTTGGTTTCCATTAGATGTTTGTAGGATCAGTGTGTGACAGCAACGAATTACCTCAAGTCCGAAAGCGATCCTGACTTGGCAGTCACCGGGGATACTTGGGACGGCTTGACAATCGAGGGTAGTTTTTCGGTCGGAGAGCTAACACCGGCGCTCCTTCCCGTACTATCTGGAGCGACCCCGCCTTTGCCTGCCTCGATAACCGGCCAACGTCCTTCTTCGATCAACTGGTCTTTGGTTGGGATCGGCTTCAAGGTGGTCCATGGTGGGCAGCCATAGAAAAACTCAAGGGAATCTTGTCCCGAAGTGATGTGAGGAACCCTTGAACCCATTCGTAGAATCGCGACCGGTCGTCCTAGTTGGTCCGCAGTTCTCAGAGCGTTTTGGGCAGGCCGAACATCGAGCACCCGCTGGGGCTTGTTCGAAGTATCGACAGGCTCGGCAATTTCCGAATCCTCGAGATAGATAACTCGCATCACCATTTCCCCTCGCATCGCATCGGCAATGTCTGTTTCGTCGATTTCGATGGGGATTGGGAATCGGTGTTCACGCTCGGCGGGCGGGCAAGTACGATCGATCACTTCGATGGTCGGGAACAATTCGACATCCTCATAGCCTTCGATGCCGATCAATCGCAGTCGATACACCGCGCCGACAAGAACAGCAACGCGTGCGGGGGAAGCGATATCCGGAGCAAATTGGCCGTCCTGAGCAAAGTTGAATTGGACTCCCCGAGGCCCCTTCACCTCGATCCCCTGCCATAATCCGCGGAGGTATGGCTTGTTCTGCAACTGAATCGAACCGATCACCCCGGGAGCCATGTCGTCGTGAAACAACGCGTTAGTACTCGTGGGGAGCAGATTCGCCCCTGTTTGCTTCACACCTGTCTGTGCATGGGCGGAATTGTGGAAGAGCATCGCGAGAATGCAAATCGCGATGAATGCAATCCAACCCATCAGGAGTGTCGGGAATGAGATTCTTCGGAACATAGCGGATTCCATTCGTCTCGCGATAATAAAATAGTCCCAGCATCACCGGGACTATCGCTTGTCCGAAACGCGGCTCAACCCACAATCTGCAGGTGCATCTAACGATGCTGAAGGGACGCGCACTAGACCTATTCGATCGATTAACAGAAGCGTTCGCTCTTGGAACGCTTAGCGAATCTGACCGGGCTCTTGGCCTGGCGGGCAGTATTCGCCATTGGCACCTGCCGCTGGACCTTGGGGACCGCCGTATTGATTCGATGGAACGGGCCGGCTGGCATGGTAGAACCCAGGACGTCCCGCAGGGTAACCTGCGTTGATGTTCTGCTCGTGGATCTTGACCCGACTCGGTGGAGTTGGGTAGCTATATCCAGGCTGTTGGCGAACGGTCATTTTCATCTTGTCTACAGGATCGGGAATGTGCATGTGAGTCTTGTTGTGAATCACGTGCTTTTGCAAGCC
>VGZN01000456.1 GCA_016872635.1 Planctomycetota bacterium
TCTTGAAGTTGCACTTTGGCCTTCATGCCAACCTTCAAGCGATCGATCTTGGATTCATGGATGCCAACCTTGACTTGCATGTTGGCGACATCGGGGATCATGAGGAGCGTTTGCTGTTCACGGACGACAGCTCCCTCGGCAATGTCCGGGGTGTCTTTCCAAGCCGCCATTGAGGGGAAAATCACCATCCCAGCGGTGTCGGCTTTAATGACGCAATTGGAGAGCTGCAGCTTTTCGCGATCGAGTCTTGCCTTCTCGAGTTCGAGGGAGGCTTCAAACGAGGCCAGTTTGGCTTGAGCTGCCCTAAGCTTGCTGCGCAGTTCCTGGAGCGATTTGACCTTGTTGTACTTTTCGAGTGATTCGAGTCGGGTTCGTCTGAGCTCGAGATCCTTTCGGGCCGAATCGACGGCGAATTGCTCACCTTCGAGTTGCAGATCCTTGACGACCCCCTTCGCGGTGAGGCGAAGCGCTGATTGCAAGGAGAGTTCGGCTTTCCGGAGCGATTGCTCCGCTTCGAAAATCTCTTTCTCAATCTTGCTCTTTTCCTCTTGGTACGTTCCCTCGAGGTACTCGGTAACGCTGGTCTCGGCGACAGCGACATCGCTTTCTGCGGTAATTTTGTTCGCCAGTGCGCTTTCGTAAACAATCTTTTGCTGGAGGATTTTGTCCTCGATTTGAGATTGGTCGAGTTTGACCAATTCATCGCCTGGTTGAACGATGGTTCCAGTCTCGATCACCCAAAGGACGGTACTGCCACCTTTGACGAGGCATTTAATTTCCTTGTTATTGGAGCTTTCGACAGCTCCGTTTTCAGTGACTGTTACGGCCAGCGTGTCTCGGGCAACGGAGTGCGTAAGATGCTTGACCGTCTTCTCAGATCCCATGAAACGAGGAGCAAACGCGAGAACAGTTGCGGTTCCCGCGAGGATGGACAGTAGGATCGCCCCTTGGCGGGACCATCGTCGGAGTGGGCTGGTGGCGGGACTCATTGGAGCTACCTGGTAGGTGGGTTCGGGCAAATCAAAGCAAATCGGAGAATCGTTTAGCCCGAAGGGTCGGCGGCATCTTTATCGTAGTTGCGACTCGTCCGTCATTCTATGACGACTCGAGCACGATGGGGCTGATTTCTTCGTAACCGTTTGTATCATCCCGGCGAAAATGCCTTCTAAATTCCTGCACTAATCGCTGTCCGGTACCTAAAGCAGACATTCGTCAGGCACCCGGTGTCCTCGGACTCGAACTTGCAATTGGCAAGCATTGATTGCTGGAGTATTACCTGGAGGGTGACGGGATGGGTACGCTGGGTGGTTGTTGCGATGTTTTGGCACGTTTGGGCCTAGTGCCATTCAGGAAGACGCCGATCCAGGTGTTGCGAACGAACAGGTGGTAGAGAAGAAGCAAGAAACCGGAAACGCCTACGGAGATGAGAAAGAGTTTCACGATCGCAGGTGCAGGTAGGTCTTGGATCCAGTATTGCGACAAAACCACGGCAGGAAGGTGCGTAACGTAGAGCCAATAGGATGCGTCGGACATGTAGCGAATCCAAGGAGTGTTCTGTGAGAAACAGGAGCGGAACAATCCGATGCAACTGATGGACATAAGCCATGCGAAAACACTTTGGCCAAAAACGCTAACCGATTTTTGATAGAGGGCTGGGATCCACGAGTCTCGTAGTCCAAACGTATCGGTGGATGCTTCTAATGCGAGTGGGAATACGATCAACATGGTCAGTGGTAGCAGCCAACGCCATTGACCTCCTAAACGGCCTTGGTGGTCGTCGGAAAAGAAGTAAATGGCACCGAACAAAAAGAATAGTCCATAGAGACAAAACATGTGTGGCATCGGAAGGATACCCATCGAGGTATCAGGACCGAACACGAAGCCGGGCGATTGCATGGATGCATAGGGGATCGTCGTCAAGGCGATCATCAGCGGAATCGCAATTGGATGAAGCGACCAGTTTCGTGTCCACTTCGGTAGTTTGAAAAGTGAGAGAAGGCTCGCCAGCAGTGCATAAAGAACGACAAACCACCACAGGAACCAGAGGAACCATAGAAAGCTGAACATAGGGTTGTAGATCAGCCAAAACCACCATGATGTCCACGACGAAGATGCAGGAGGAGGAGTGGCGGCGCTCCGAGCTTTCTCACTGACATTGGCGAGGGTCTTTGGCTCGGCACCTCGTTTGGTCAACTCCGCGATGATCAGTGCTCTACCTGCTTTCACGTCGGCCAGTTCTGCAGTTAGACCGAGGATACCTGTGATGAAAGGAACGGCATTAAGATCTCCATTGGCAACCATCAAAGGTGTTTCATTCCGGGAGTCGATCGCGTTGATATCGGCACCTCGATCCAGAAGCATCATCGCGATGTCAGAACGTCCGAGGAATGCAGCTGCATGCAATGGAGTTCCTTTGTCTTCATTCCGTACGTTGGGATCTGTCGGGATGTCTAACAGTAGACGCGCCGTTGCTCCATCACCGACGAGGGTGGCCCAGGTCAGGGGGGTGGTTTTAAAATCCGGATGCAAACCGTTGGGAGCCACTCCGTTCCTCAGATGGTCCGCAACGGCCGTCGCGTCGAATTTGCGGATCGCCGCCCAGATGCTTGCCGTGGCGGGTTCTTCCGTACGGTTCTGCGTGGCACGCTCGCCGTTTTTGAACATGACATAACCGATCGCTATGTTGCTGATCGGAACGACGGTGACCAGTCCCACTAAGCAAGGGAGCAGAACACGTCGGAATCGGTGCCAAACGAGAGCCAACGCGCCTCGTTTTTGCCATAGTATCGCCGTGAAGAATCCGCTCACAATAAAAAACAGATGCATTCGAAATCCATGCACCCAGGATTGAAAGATGTACATGCCCTTGTCGGCCGCCGGGTCCTGCGTGACCCATTCAAAACCGAGCGTTAGCGACAATGCGGCGTGATAGACAATCCCAAGCAACATTGCAGATGCTCGCAACGCATCCAAGTCGTGGCGACGATCTGTCCCGGTTGAGTTGGATATGCTTGAATCCTGACGGGACGATTCAGAACCGGAAGCTTCCAACGCGGAAGTTCCTAACGCAGAAACCGCAGATGTGATTCGGTTGGAATCGATTGAACCGGAGGGGGATTGGTAATTCATTGATGATAAGGAGAAGTGTTCGAAACCCCGCTTTCACTCGGATAGGGCCCCTGACGATGCGGTATTCTACGTTGTATGCCTGGTTTAGGGACAAGGTCGTTTTGTAACGATATGTATCATGTTGATGGTGCGGTACAGTTGAAGCTATCCTGACGGTGGAACGGCGTTCGCGAGGAGCGGTGCTAATGTGTGGCTGAATTGGTGCGGGAATGACGGATCCGGGGAGCCTTTGTTTGAAGGTGGTCGGCTTGCATTGTGATAACGATACGAGAAGCGAATGAGTGACGAAACTGGAAATCAATCGATCTTGTTGGTCGAGGATGATCCGGACTTGGCACGTATGGTGGCCGAATACTTGACCGAGAATGGGTATCGAGTATCCGTGGATTCACGAGGTGATACGGCGGTTAACCGAATCGTTAGCGAGTTGCCTGAGGCGGTGATTTTGGATGTCAATCTACCGGGTATGGACGGTTTCTCCGTATGCCGGCAAGTTCGAGACAGCTACCCGGGAACCATTTTGATGCTCACCGCCCGTGCAGGTGAGATGGACGAAGTGCTGGGGCTAGAGTGTGGCGCCGATGATTACTTGCTCAAGCCTGTTCGACCGCGAGCGCTTTTGGCTCGGCTTAAGGCTCATCTACGTCGGCATGTACCGGTGGAACAACCGACATTGCCACCGTTGATGGTTGGTGGTTTGACCGTGGATGCGTCGCGTCGCAGGGTTGAACTCCGTGGAAAAGTGCTGGAGCTAACCAGTGCGGAGTTTGATGTACTGAAGTTGCTAGCTGAGAATGCTGGGACGACATTAAGTCGAGGGGATATCTATCAGGCCATCCATGGGATGAGGTACGATGGGCTAGACCGTTCCATCGATTTGCGCATTTCGAGGCTTCGAAAAAAATTAGGGGATGACCCAACGCAACCAACTAGGATCAAATCCGTGCGAGGCACAGGCTATCTTCTTTCGATTGAACCATGACCCAGCTATTCATTCGCTTTTATCTCGGTGTTTTGGCGGTCCTGTTTTTGGCGTGGTTCATTTATGGCTATGTGATTGAAGCGAGAGCCCGTGCGGACCGAGCTCGAGTGGTGACGCAAGCGCACCACGGCGGTATGCGGCTGATGGTCGAGAAGTTACAGGAATCGTCGAAGGAAGATCGATTGCTGGCGATCCAAAATCTACAAAAGGATTTTCGATGTCCGATCGAATTGCGGCCGAAGTCGGAATTAAGCCCATCCGAACGTAGGGCGTTATCCGATCGCCAAACGAGTATCTATTTAAAGTTAGGTGATGGCGCAGAGGGAGTT
>VGZN01000457.1 GCA_016872635.1 Planctomycetota bacterium
AGATGGGAGGACCGAGTGCAGTATATCCTGCACTCGGTCATCCCATCTCAGCTTGCCTTCATCCACGAGCATGGCCAAAGCAGCCGCCGTGAACGCTTTGGAGTTCGAAGCGATCGCGAACAAGGTATTCCCATCGACCTTGTCCTGGGCACCTAGTTCCCGGACTCCGAAACCGCGGCTCATCAGCACCTGATCATCCTTGACGATCGCGACCGCCAAACCGGGAACTCCCCAACCCTTTCTTGCGTCCTCAATCCATGCCTCCAAGGCTTGCAAGTTCGCTTGGGTTTTCGGCTCGATGGTGTCCTGTACAGGTATTGCAACCGCTGATGCACTCTGCCCTACCGCTACCCCGATCCAATTCGTACCACATGGAATCAGCAACACGAGCCCGTAAGTAAAGATGCTCATCAAGACTTGTCGCATGAAGACTCTATCCTCTACCCATCGTTGTCCCATCATTGCCCTCGTAATATTTGATTTGACACTTGGATTGAACGTTGTCGGAAATCTATCAACGCGGTTCATGCTGGTAAGAAATCTAGCGATCACCGCAGTGGTGCTGCGCGCAATGATTATCCAATCTAAGCTGCTAGTATCCCGAAGTTGTCCCAGCAATTCGATTAGCCAACTCGATTCTAGGCATTCCGAGTTCGTCCCGCGCCGCATCCATCATCTCGCTGGTACGACTCGAACCGCATCGTGTAACGCCGAGCGATCGAACCTCCAAAAGCATTTTCAAGTCGCGCACTCCACCTGCCGCTTTCACCTGAACATGCGACGCAGCATATTGCCGCATGAGTTTTAGATCTTCGAGTGTCGCTCCTCCCTTACCATAACCCGTGGATGTCTTCACCCAGTCTGCATGGAGTTTATTGCAGATTTCGCACAACCGGATCTTATGTTCGTCCTGTAGATAGCAGTTTTCAAAAATGACTTTTACCTTGCGTTTAGCCGCGTGGGCGACTTCGATGACGGCGGAGATATCATCGCTCACATACGACCACTCGCCGCTCAGGACTTGGCTAATATTGACCACCATATCCAATTCTTCGCAGCCATCCTCAATGGCCCGCAGAGCTTCTGCGCGCTTGATGGCAATGGTGTGCCCGCCATGTGGAAAGCCGATCGTCGTGGATGGCTTCACCGTGGTCCCTGCCAGAAGTTCAGCGCATCGCTTCAAGTAGTAAGGCATAATGCAAACACTCGCGACGTCGTACGCGATCGCTAACCGTATACCATCATCGAGCTCCTTCGCGGTCATCGTTGGGATCAGCAGCGAATGATCGATCATTTTGGCGACATCGGTATACGTGTAAGTCACGGCAAGCCCTTTGCGATTAACAACCTCTCCATCATTCCGCGGGCAACATTCACCGCAGCATTGCATCGGGCTCATTGTGGCGATGGCTTGGGTGAATACAAGTCCATCACCCTGTGCAGAGAAGTTCAATCGACCATCTGACCGGCCCTTTGCGAATCAGGGTCCCGGTCCAGTCTCGCCTTGGCCAACGTACTGATTGTTGCCTTACGACGAACTTAACAATACGTTTTCGAGGTAGCATGCAGGGGCAGATTGCAGACCGATCAAAGAATTATGGCCGATCCATCATCTTGGGATACCTAGACGAAACAGTAGTTAGCCGATGCGTTTAACCACCGTTTCAAGTGTCGGCTTGATGGCCGCAGCGCTCGCTTTAAGCCCTTGAAGTTCACGAGGCCAAAGATCGATTTCGATCCGTCCGACAGCCCCTGCCCGCCCAACAACGGTCGGAACGCTAATGGCAACATCTCGTATTCCGTAACATGCTCCATCCTGCACGGTGCTTACGGGCAGGATTCTATTCTGATCCATCGCGATCGCATGGATCACATCTCGAATCGCGATACCGACAGCAAAGCCAGCTCCCCCCTTCTTGGAAATGCATTCCGCGCCGGAACCTTTCGTGCGTGTAAAAATCTTCTCCGCGAGCTGGCTATTCCAGCCAGGGTATTTGTCGAGCGGCAGCGATCCAACGGTCGCACTGGACCACACAGGGACCATACTGTCTCCATGCTCACCGAGGATGATCGCTTTGGTTTGCGTCGGCGAGGTTTTCAAAGCATCAGAAATCAATGAACAGAAGCGGATGGTGTCCAGTTGTGTCCCCAGTCCGATGACTTGGGAAATCGGAAGTCCCAACTTCATCGCGGCTACTGAAGTCAATATATCGACGGGGTTAGAAACAACTAAAACGATAGCGGATTTCTTCAATCCAACCTTCTGCACTTCGGACAAAATCGAAACAAACAAGTCCGTATTGCGGTTGATCAGATCGAGACGAGACTCATCCGGCTTACGGCGAAGACCAGCAGTTATGCAAACAATATCCGAATCAGGTACATGCTCGTACCCACCCGATGTAAGCAATTGATCTGCAACGCTCGGAGCACCATGCATCAAGTCCAAAGCGTGACCGGCTGCCAAGTTCGCATTCAGGTCGATCAAGGCGATCTCACGCACCAAACCTCCGCACTGAAGCGCGTATGCTGCACACGATCCGACCAGACCACCACCGCCGATAATACTCACTTTCATAGACTAAACTCGCTGTTTCAATGGATTCCTAAGAGATAACCTCTGTGGGTTCTTCGTTTGCGACGCTCCCAACCCTTGCGAGGCCGGACTCGTCAGCTGCGTGAGAACACTATTTCGCTTGCAGTTCCCGCATGACTTGTGCGGTGATCAATTTGACCAACTGCTCCATATCGACGCCGTCGGTGCTCGGTGCACTGCTTGAGGAGGCAGATGACTGCTTAAGGACCGGAGGCGCTCCGCTCGAGCCTGAGTTCCCTGAGACACTCCCACCCGTGGTTACCGATGCTACCGACGGCATCGCAGGTGGTGCAGGAAACGCGCGCCGGGCCACACCGCTTTGCTTCCATGAATCTCTAAAAATATCATTTGCACAGATATCGCAATCTTTGTACTGCTCGGTGTTGCGAGGATCAGCCCATCCCCATTTCTGCTTGAGAGTCAAAAGTTCACGCTCTTGGTTTTCGTCGAAGTAACTGATGTTCCCCAACTGTCGCGCCAGCATCAAAATCCGGCAATAGGCATCGAGAATCTCCGTCCACCAATAGGCTTGCTCGACGTCCACACCGTAGCTCACCGTACCATGGTTCGCCAAAATGATTACGTTCGACTTATCGACGAATGGCAGGACCGTGTCCGCGAACGCTTGACCACCCGGGGTCTCGTACCGCGTGATGGGCACATCCCCAAGGAAGACTTCGACTTCTGGCAAAACGCACTGGGGAATAGGTTCACGAGCTACTGCGAACGCCGTCGCGTAGGGGGGGTGGCAGTGAACTACGCTTTTAATGTCAGACCGCTGCTTGTAGATTTCCAAATGAAGCAGCGCCTCGCTGGATCGCTTCTTGATCCCCGAAGTCTGCTTGCCCGTCATATCGATCGTGCAAATATCCTCCGGCTTTAAGAAGCCCTTGCTATGCATCGTCGGAGTGCATAAGACTTCGTTCTCACCGATCCGGACGGTGATGTTACCATCGTTGGCGGCGGCAAAGCCTTTGTTGTAGAGTCTTCGGCCGATTTCACAGATGTCTTGTTTGATTTTATGTGCGTTCATGGAATCCTGATTATGTATCTTTCAAAAGTTCAGGGTGAATGTGAATTTCATCGATAATGGCCGAGTTGTAGGCGTCGACCGGTTTTGCTGTAGGCCGAAAAGGCTGAGCGGCTTCGGCCCCATCGCTTACCGCGATCAGCGATCCAACGGACGCTCCGAGATCATCCCATACGACGACGGAATCGGGCTCCGCGATCGCCCCTCCCACCAAGCTTTCGCCGATGGGTTCCGTTAATTTCAACGTGCTACCCGTCATGCTCGGATGGGCACGATTCAAAGTAACGGTTCCTAGGACTCGATATAGCTGCATGTCTTTTTCCTACGACCTGGATCGTGAATGGTCCAGAAAGCGCCTCGCAATATTTGCAACTCCCGCGATGTTCCAGCGATTCGATGGAACGATCAGCACATTCGTCGGCACTTCGCGGAGAACATCCGGCAAATCGATCCATTGGCTTACAATGGCGGGTCGCAACGCATCATCGCGGGCCGCTTGCCACAGCGCTGAATGGGGAGCCGCAACGACAGCCATCGCGGTTGGATTCCCGCTCCGAATGGCACGAGCCACCGATCGCATCGCCGAGGCATCATCTGCATGCGGGGAATCGATCTGGGTCTGACGCGGGCATAATTGCTTCTCGAGGCTGGATATCCATGGGCAAGACCCCGCGATGAATAAGCGACGTGGTTTAGTGGCATTCTCAACCGCATGGCTCGCCGATTCCACATTGCTCGAAACCGAACTTGTAGCGATTGAGGCCGGATGGCCAGCCGGCGACTTCGAAGTA
>VGZN01000458.1 GCA_016872635.1 Planctomycetota bacterium
AGTCGCAGTACCCGTCGCGTTAGTTCTAATCTTCGCGTTGCTGTACATGACTTTTAATTCCATGAGCTTGGCATGGCTGATCTATCTCAATGTACCAATTGCGGCAACGGGTGGTGTCCTCGCACTGTGGATGCGAGGGATGCCATTGTCCATCTCTGCAGGCGTAGGCTTCATCGCCTTGTTCGGGATAGCTGTTATGAATGGTGTTGTATTGATCGAGCACGTACGCCATTTGCGGCACTCCGGTGAATCCCAGTGGGACTCGGTGGTTCACGGGGCAATCGATCGATTGCGCCCGGTTTTGATGACCGCATCCTGTGGTGCATTAGGCTTCATTCCCATGGCGATATCAAGCAGTTCAGGTGCCGAGGTACAGCGACCGTTGGCCACGGTGGTTATCGGTGGCTTACTCACCTCCACCACGCTCACCCTCCTCGTTTTACCGACCGTTTACCGTTGGTTCGAACCCAAGGAATCTCACGATTAGTTCCATCGGTTCCCCGCAATGCCCAAGGAACCTTGGCAACTTGGGAGGTCCCAAGAGAGCCGAATGATGCAGGAAATCAAACCGTAACAACCACGCGGGAGAGTTGTTCTACGATGTGTAGCCAGAAAGACGACGGCAATGATTTCTACCGCGACAGTTTCGCCGGATGATCATTACGCGAAAGCACAACAATCTTGCCGCGTCGCGGAAACTCTGGAAACTCATCGGAAATTGTGTAACGATGCTTCGTCAACTCATGGATTTCCTGAATGCGCTGTTCTGGAACCACGATCACACTCGGCGGATCGAGCTTTGAACGCTCGACAATTTCCTCGATGGAATTGAAAAACTGAATCCGTTGTCCCGTGTAATAGACCATACTCGGTCGGAAATAATTCAACACGGCAATAGACCCTGCGATCTCAACACCTTGTTGGTTATCCCTGATCGCGGTCGCTAAATCCTGAGGCGTTTGATGCTGATCCGCTAAGGGCACGAGGACTTGCCAGAAGATCAACATCATCGCCAGCGAAGAGAATATGAAGCAGCGTGCAAGCAGGTAGTCACGGCCCTTCGCTAATAAAATGCAACCCACTATCCCTCCAGCAATCAGCGGAACTCCAAACAAACTTACCCATCGGATGGTCGATTGCATCGCGGAGTCGATGCGAAGTTGATCGAGCAACGTGGTTTGATTCGCACCAAAGGGGGTTGTAAAAACCGCAGGCCCAATCGAAATCACTAGTCCAATCAGAGCCAGCCCTACCCAACCGATCCAAAGCCAACGCTTTTCCCATGGACTTTGAAGCCCCTCCCAACTCGAGAAATAGCTTCCGATGATCAAGGCCAACGCGGGATAGGCTGGAATCACGTAGTTCGGAAGCTTTGTGCTAGCCATCGAAAAGACTCCGAGATAAACAACAACCCAAACCGAAAGCAGGAGATGCGCCCTTCTACTTTCGTTCCAAGCGCTTTTGCGTAACCAGGCGATGGCAGTCGGCAACGCGAAAGCCGTCCATGGATAGAGCCCAACGAGGCAAGCGATGATGTAGTAGTAAAAAGGCCCGCTATGGTTATCCATCGGTTGCGAAAACCGATTTAGATGATGCACCCCAAGAAACTCTGAAAGAAACGCCCCCTCCGTTTGACGTTGCATCGCCAGGAACCAAGGTCCCGCGATCAAGGTAATCGCAACAACGGCGGTGACCGGCCGCATCGCGACGATACTCGAAGCCATTTCCCGAGGTGATAAAACGTGCATCAGCCATTGCTTACGAGATATAGATGCCATGCCCCGGTGCTGATTCCATTGGCAACTGACACGTTCCCACCAATGAACGATCCCAAGGATTGTCACCGGAAAGGCGACTCCGATCGGGCCCTTGGAGAGCACCGCGAACCCCATAGCAGCATAGACGGCAATCCAAGTGCTCCATCGTATCCGAAGCGCACTACGTCCATCACTTTGTGATTCCCCTGTTGCAGGGAACGCATCGCGACTCCAAATACAGATCGACAAAAGAACGAAGAATGCGAGATGGACATCGGCTGTGGCGGAACGGGCGACTACAGTGAACATCAAACTCGTCGCTAGGGCTAGCGACGCGAGCAGTCCTGTGTTCGCATCAAACATTCGCTTGCCTAACCAGTACGTTAGTAGGACCGTCAACGTTCCGAAGAATGCAGACATCCACCGGGCGCCTAGTTCGTTGCGACCGAATACCTCGAAACCTGCAAGCATCCCCCAGTACATCATCGGAGGTTTATGCGCGAAAAGCTCTTGATTGAACGTCGGAACAATCCAATCTCCACGGGAGAACATCTCTGAGGCCACCGAAGCGTAGTAGCCTTCATCTTGGTCCCAGAATCGGCTGTTTCCAAGATTCCAAAAAAGGACCGCAACGGACGCTAGACACAGCATCACCCACGGACCAAAGTGAAAAACTTGGTCTCGGCGCAAATAGACGGGCAGATTCAAGGCCATCATGCACTTTCGAGTGGTTTAATCCTAGCGGTCAAATCACGCAGCGCGACGAACACTTACGCGTTCCGAGGATGGTGCAACCGCAGCTGGATCCGCACTCGGCTGTCGAGGCGACACAGGGAAGGGAATCGTGCTCGGCGAAGTGTCACCAAGGATTTGTTCCGTAGGTCCGAGGAGGCGTTGCTGAAGCCAAACAGCGCGATCTCTGTGTTGGGTCACAGGGATGTTTTGTGTTTCACCCACGATATAAAGCGGCCTTTGTTTGGACTCTTCATAAATCCGACCGACATAATCGCCAAGCAATCCAACCGCACAGAGGTTGATACCACTCAAGCTCAATTGAAGTCCCGCCCAAAAGAGTCCACTGCTCGCGAAAGGGATCAAACTCAGTGATGCGAAAGCAGCTAGGGTGCTAATAACAACACCCAGCATCAGCATGCCGATACCTGTGTACGAGCAGAGCTTCAATGGGATCGCAGAGGACGACGATATCGCTGTCCAAGCCAATCGGATCAGCTTGGACACGGGATACTTAGTTTCTCCAGCGACGCGAGGAGGACGGTCGAAGGGAATAAGCGCCTCTTTCAATCCGAGCCAAGCCACCAAACCGCGCATGAATCGGTGCTGCTCACGAAAGGATCGAATCGCTTGCACAGCGCTGCGGCTGTACATTCGAAAGTCGCCCACCTCGGGTGGGATTCGCTTATCAATCGCGCGTCGCATCAACTGGTAAAATGCGGTCGCCGTTGTCTTTTTGAAAAATGTCTCACCCGCTCGAGTGGCGCGTTGGCATGACACAACGTCAAACCCTGCATGGAGTTTCTCAAGCATCTTCTCGAGCAATTCCGGTGGATCTTGCAAATCGCAATCCATGACGACAACCACGTCGCCTCTCGCGTAATCCAAACCTGCCGTCATCGCAGCTTGTTGCCCGAAATTTCGACTAAAACTGATCAACTAATGCGAGGGTCACGAGCCGCAGCATCGCAAAGCCATTCTCGTGTCCCATCACTGCTACCATCATCCACCATGATGATTTCATAACAATCAGCGATAGTATCAAGAACTGGTGGAAGCGCCGCAAAGAGGTGAGGCATCACTTCGCATTCGTTGAAGACCGGAATGACTACGGAAATCAGCACAATCGCGCCTCGAAATGGTTAGAGAGCAATTCTTGAGGTAGAACCCGTTTGAGAGGGTTTAGCAAACCTGGGCAGGTCAGGTCAAGATCGCCACAAACAAGCGAGATGTGTCCGTGGCTGATACGCGAGCAATTCCAGCGAAGACGAAATCGCGCTTG
Organism: Planctomycetota bacterium; assembly: GCA_016872635.1. Taxonomy (GTDB): domain Bacteria; phylum Planctomycetota; class Planctomycetia; order Pirellulales; family Pirellulaceae; genus JBKCUI01. Next base: position 3,772 of record VGZN01000458.1, read on the forward strand.
CTTTGCTAGCTAGCCGCGTCGATAGAGGACGCTCGGGTGGGGAAAGCCGAGCGACTTATCGACGATATTAAAGAGCTGCGAGCCTGAAAGATAGCGTTTCAGGTTTTCACAGATGAGACCTGTTGAGTCGTCGTAGCGCGGCGACGACTGAGCGCCCACATGGGGCGTGATGAGGACATCGGGGTGGTCGTAGAGTTCGCTTTGCCGTGGTAGCGGTTCGACTGCAGTCACGTCGAGCCCGGCGCCCGCGAGCCGTCTCGAGTTCAAAGCGGCTATCAAATCCTCTTCCACCACGCATTGGCCTCGAGCGACGTTGATGAGATAACTCGCCTCGGGCATGCACTGGAACACCTTTCGCCCAATAAGCCCCTTCGTCGATGCGTTCAGAGGCAGGCACAGGATCAAGATTTGGGCCCAATGAGCCAATTCAAGCAACTGGGTGTGAGAAAGCAGTTGTTCGACTGATTCCGGTTTGTGTTCTGGGAAATAATCTGTCGCTCGAATAGCGACTCGAAAGGGAACCAGCGTTTCAGCGAGACGCCGTCCGTTTCCACCGAGCCCAACGATTCCAATGCGTTTACCGTGGAGATCGTCCGTCGATCGACGGATGAACTCGTGCTGCTGTTGCTGCCTGTAGAAAACGGGT
>VGZN01000459.1 GCA_016872635.1 Planctomycetota bacterium
GATCTGGGATCTGCAGACCTCGCTCGCGGGGCCGCGATTCAAGCACGACTGCTGATGCCCCCGATCGATCCAAAAGCACCCTCGGCCCATGGCGCTACCACTTACGATCTCGGTGTCATCATCCAAGAAGAAAACGGACCGACACCCCCGAAGATCCTGATCCCGAAAGACACACCGTTTGGGTACCAAGTCAGCAAAACCCTCCGATTCAGTCGCGAAGGTAGACCGCAACCGACTTTGCAATTCATCGAAGGAACTCGACTGGGAGCATCCACCTGGAATCGCTTGTCCCAAGTCGATCTTCAATCCTGCTTTGAAGGACGCTCCACGGCTGATCCACTTCAGTTGCGAATCGAGGTCGATGAAAGCGGCGTCTGGACAGGAACCGTCACTTGGCTCGCTGGGAACAAGCAATGGGTAGCTCCCCCATTGGGCGAGGCGGTCATGGACCCGGTCTCCAAGCGGCAATGGAAAGATTGGCTTGAATCCATCATGCTGTGCAACATGGAAATGTCCTGAGCACTTTGTCCCAAACACCGATGCCAAAAACCCATGCCGTGGCGGCTCGCAGTACAATCCCGAAACGCTCCTAGGTGTGACCCTGTGAACTAGGCATGCGATTAGGTATGATCTGGCGACGCTGGTGGGGATCGTGAGAGTGTTACGAGGCTAAGTACAAGGTTGCGCTGCGATGGCTGAAACGATTGATATCCGATATGGCAAAGGTGAACTGCACGTACGATTGCCGCGTGGTTGCGAACCGACAGTGATCCGAAAACCAGCGATGCCACTTCTCGATCAGCCGGCAACGTCCATCATCGACTCCCTTCGCAAACCAGTCGGCAGCCCTCCCTTGGCACAACTCGCGAAATCCGCCAAAAGGGTTTGCGTCGTAATCTGCGATATTACGCGCCCAGTACCCAACGGCCCCATCCTGCGAGGGTTGATTGAAGAAATGAATAGCGCAGGAGTTCGCAATGATCAAATCACGATCCTGCTGGCGACTGGATTACATCGACCCAACCTCGGGCATGAAATGCTGGAAGTGATCGGCGACAAATGGGTCTTCGATAATATCCGCATTGAAAATCACTATGCCCGCGATACCGCCTGGATGGTCGACCTTGGACATACTCCCAGCGATGGGATCCCTATCGTCCTCAATCGGCACCTAGTCGATGCCGACCTTAGGATTGTCGTGGGGCTGGTGGAACCACACTTCATGGCGGGCTATTCGGGCGGACGCAAGGTCGTCGCGCCGGGGGTTGCAGGAGAAGAGACGATCAGGACATTCCATAACTTCCGATTTATGTCGAATCCTCTGGCTTGCAATACCAACCTCGTCGATAACCCGTTGCACCGCGGTCAACTCGAGATTTTGAAGGTCCTCGGCCCTACATACGCCGTCAACACCATCATCGATGAAGAACGCCGGATGAGCTTTGTCAATTTCGGCGACTGCGTCGCCAGCCACCTTGAAAGCGTCGACTTCGTCCGCCAGTACGCCGAAGTCCCCTTGAGCCGCAAGTTTTCGACCTTGGTCACCAGCGCCGCTGGGTATCCGCTCGACAAAACCTATTACCAAACCGTCAAAGGGATGGTCGCTCCCCTCCAGGTTTTGGCAGAAGGTGGCAATATGATCATCGCTAGTCGCTGCGAAGAAGGGCTCGGATCCCCGGAATATCGGGAATCCCAAGCCCACCTGAAGCATTTGGGCGACCAAGGCTTCATCGACCAGATTCGCCAAATGCCGTTGGCCGACATCGACGGTTGGCAGACCCATATGCTCCTGAGGCCACTTTCGATCGGAAAAGTAAGCCTATTTAGTGAGGGGATCCAAGGTCGAGATCGGGATTTGACCTGCGTTGACATGATCGAATCGATCGAATCAGCGATCCAAGAAAGCGTTGATAAATCCGGAGATCGCTCGGTTGCCATCATTCCGGAAGGCCCCTACGTGATCCCGGTCTACCGACCTAATTGAGAATGGCGAACCGCATGCCCACCCGCCTAATCCTTTCGCAATCCTGGTTCACCTCCCAATCCTCAGGTGCGACCGCGGACGTTTTGAATTAAAATCCTGTCTCCTCCTGCTCGAGCACAACTCCTACCTTTTCCAAAAATCCGTCCAACTGCTGCCTGGAGCGACCATGTCCCAGAATCAATTGTTTCGAACCAAGTCCTTGGATGCAATGGTGTCCCAATCCGAGGGAGGCCAAGGGCTCAAGCGAGCTCTCGGACCGATCTCTCTGACGGCGTTAGGGGTTGGAGCGATCATCGGTACCGGGATCTTCGTCTTGGTTGGAAAAGCTGCTGCCAATCAAGCTGGACCGGCCATCATGCTTTCGTTCGTAGTCGCTGGACTGGCGTGCTTGATCGCAGCCTTGTGCTATGCCGAGTTCGCTTCCTTGGCCCCGGTCGCTGGATCTGCTTACAACTACGCCTACGCAACGCTCGGTGAATTGATGGCCTGGATCATCGGCTGGGATTTGATCCTAGAATACGCCGTTGCATCCTCAACGGTCGCACATGGCTGGTCGAAATACTTTCAGAAACTCCTAGGCCAAATGCAGATAGGACTGTTTCTACCTGGCGGGGCCCTCGCCCAATTCGCCGACGCACCATTTGATTTCACCCCGGAAAAAGGTTTTTTTGCAACAAACTACCTCTTCGATTTACCAGCGGTAGTGATCACGATGATCGTGACTGCGATCCTGGTCCGCGGTGTCTCCGAAAGCGCCTTCACCAACGCGATCATGGTCGCCGTCAAGGTCGGTGTTGTCTTGTTCGTGATCTTCGCTGGCATCAAGTACGTCGTGCCTGCCAACTGGACCAACGATTTTGCACCGTACGGGTACGGCGGACTCACCCTGTTTGGCACCCCGATTTTGGGCGGAAGCGACAAAGGCATGATGGCTGGTGCTGCGGGTGTTATTTTTGCCTACCTCGGATTCGACGCGGTCTCGACGCAAGCCGAGGAAGCGAAAAACCCTCAGCGCGACTTGCCGATCGGTATCATCGGTTCGCTGGTGATCTGCACGCTGCTATACATCGCGGTTGCCGCCGTGTTGACCGGTATGGTGCCTTACAAAGAAATCGACGTGAATGCTCCGATCGCCAGCGCGTTCGAACAAGTTGGTTTCGCATCGGCTCAATTCATCGTGACCGTTGGTGCCATTGCAGGTATCACCTCCGTCCTTTTGGTCATGATGATGGGCCAGCCTCGAATCTTCTTAGCGATGGCACGGGATGGCCTCCTCCCCTACAACTTTTTCTCGAGCATCCATCCGAAGTGGAAGACGCCGTGGAAATCCACGGTTCTGACCGGCTTTATGGTCGCTGCGGGAGCAAGCCTTCTGCCGCTCAATATCCTTGCAGACCTGACGAGTATCGGAACTCTCTTCGCCTTTGCTCTGGTTTGCGCATCGGTCTTGATTCTACGCGTGGTTGATCCAGGTCGAAACAGACCCTTCAAGTGTCCAGGCGCACCGGTCGTTCCAGCCCTCGGGGTACTTCTGTGCGTCGCACTCATGCTTTCGCTCCCATCGGAAAACTGGATGCGGCTCATCATTTGGCTTGGGATTGGATTGGCAATCTACTTCCTGTACGGCTACCATCACAGCAAGATTGGTCATGATACGGCGAACTAGTCATCAGCAGGGCAACGGTGGGCTCAGTGGTCGCTAAACCAGTGGTTGTTAGCCTGGTAATCACAGCTCTGATCGCATCCATCGGAACCGTGGTTACCCGCGCTCGAGAAACGTTCTTGGACGAGAGCCGTTCTTGGAAATCGTGTGCTAAGATCTGCAAACCTCAATGCGATCGCAGAGCATCGACACGATGCTTTGCTCGCATTGATCCTCGATAGGGAGTTTCATGGACGCTGAGCAAGCTCGAGTGCAGGCGGATCTCCGAGGGATCCTCGACGGGGAAGTCCATTGCCATCCCCTGTACACGCAGCTTTACGCTAGCGATGCGAGTCTTTATGAGATCCAGCCGTTGGCTGTGGTGCGTCCTCGGCACTCCGGGGACGTGTCGCAATGCTTGCGCTATGCTACGGAAAACTCTCTACCCGTTTTTCCCCGAGGCGGCGGAACAGGATTGGCGGGACAATCTCTCGGCCCAGGGATCGTTCTTGATTTTTCCCGCTTCATGCGGCGGTTGATCGCCATCGATCCCACCAGCATGACGGTTCGGGTCCAGCCTGGAATAACGCTCGCCGACCTCAATCGAATGCTTCATCGGGATCGGTTTATTTTAGGGATCGATCCTCCTACTCGAGCTGTAACCACCGTAGGTAGCTTGCTGGCAATCGACGCACTAGGAAGCCATTATCTCAAATACGGAACTGCCGGCGAAGCACTTCAATCCGCGCAAGGTGTTCTCGCCGATGGAGAGATTGTTCGATTTGGA
>VGZN01000460.1 GCA_016872635.1 Planctomycetota bacterium
TTGCGTAATCGGGCAAGAATCCTTTGAGGATGTCGCCGAAGAACAATGAGAGCAAGTAGCAGGCAACCAACGAGCCTAGCAAACCGACGGACTTGTACATGTCTGCAAAGCTGGTTCCCGACGCAGCGGCTTCCGATTTGGGGAAGCTCTGTCCGAAAAACATGATGGCATAAAGTGCCGTCGGCAACATGTACAACGCTAGTTGGTACTGCCATGGCCACTTCAATTGGTCATCGAGGACCCAGCCGAGAGCAGAGCCGATCACCAAACCGGCTGGCCAACTGGCGTGCAGGATGTTGAGGTAGTGAGTGCGGTTGTTCGGGAAGATTGTTGCCACCAACGGGTTGGCGACCGCTTCCAGCGTTCCGTTCGCATAAGCAAAGATAAAGCTTCCCCAGAACAGCATCGTATATGCGTTGTTTGGTCCAGCAGAGAAGGTTACCAACGCCGATAGAATATGCCCGACAAGAGCAAGGACTACGAGTTTGCCGTAGCCGATTTTGTCGACAATCACGCCACCGATGATGATCCCGAAACAGAAGCCAGAAAGACCAGCTCCGGTGATCGAGCCAAGTTGTTGTGCATTGAAACTGAACTCGCTGGCCCAGTTGTCCAAAATGCCACCCCGAATCGCAAAACCAACTCCGGCGGCCAAGATCGCCATGAAGCCCGCCCATAAAAGCCGATGGGCGTTAGGGACGATGGGTCCCGATGTGTCTGAAGTAGTCATAGGCAACGATGCTCGAAAGCTAAAATTAGGTGTGTGGGTCTAAACGTGCAAAAACACTGACGCAAGAGTCTAATCCCCCGCGGGAAGCTACGCTACCACTCCGGCCGTATAAAGGAGTATCTTGGGCCGTAGTCCGCCGTGCTCCCGCTGAAGGATCTTGGCTAATCCGAAAATTTTCCCACCTAGCCAAAGACTTTTCCGGCGACATTGGCCGAATCGGCGTTGAGGATGCAACGAAACGTTTCCCTCGGCTAGAATCGGGATATGCGGCTCCCAAATTACCGAGGTACAACAAGCGTTTCCATCAACATGACGCCGATGATCGACGTCACGTTCTTGCTGATTATCTTTTTCCTGGTCAGTAGCCACCTAGCCAAGCAAGAGAACTTTTTACCGCTGGATCTTCCTTCCGCTGCAGCGGGAATCGCCGATTTTTCAGACCGGCCTACGGTGACGGTTCAAGTTCCGAAAGATGGTGGCTATCAAGTCAACGGAGCTGAGGTCTCCTTGGTCCAAGTACGCTCGATCATCCTCACGAGGATGCAAGAGGAAGGTGGAGGACCGATTCGCATTCGAATTCGAACCGACCGCAATGTGGCCTATGGGACTTTAGCGAAATTGCTCAAGGAGTGCGCACTCACGGGCAATTCCGACATTGTCTTTGCTGTCTACGAAGGAGAGGGGGCATGAAGACTCGATTCGCAAGCCAAGGGAGTCGAACAAGCCTCGATAGCATGATGACGCCGATGATCGATGTCGTTTTTTTGCTGCTCGTCTTTTTCTTGACCACGGCGTCCTTCCAGCGATTGGAAAAGTTGCTCCCGAGCGCAGTCTCGGCGGAATCCGAGTCGCAAGCCGGTGGAACATCCGATGAGCCTCCAAAGCCTAGTGAAAGCGACGTTAGTGATTGTGTGATCAAAATCAATCGCCCCGAGGGAAGCGGAGGATTTCAATATCGATTCAACGATACCCCGATCACCTCGTTGGAGGAATTGGGGTCGCGTCTGCGAGCAGTGATTCGTGTTCGACCCGATGTCCCCATCGTGGTAGATCCCGAAGATTCCATTTCCGCTGGGGATGCACTTCGCGTTTATGATCTCGCCAAATCAAATGGTGCTCTCGCGGTCTACATGGTAGCTCGTTAGCCATGGCTGCACCGATCTGGCTTAACATCACCAGCGGTATGTTCAATAGGTTCAGTATGTTGAAGTTTTGAATGTTGAAATTGTGAGCGGTGACGCGCTAGTGGCCGGTTCGAGTCGATAAGTACCGAGGCTCTTCGACTTGTTCGGAGTCGCCATCGCGGGATAGGTCAGAAGCGGGTACCATCTGACGGTATCGCAGGCTGACGGTATCGCAGGATGACGGTATCGCAGGATGGTAGTCAGCGGATGACGACTGTGTCATCGTGGTTGCGAATTACCCGCCCACGGGAACCTTTTTCATTTCAATTTTACGGATCGTGAGATGACTGAACCCAAACGCTTCCAACCTAATTCCATTGCGCTGACCATCGCGGGATCCGATCCTAGTGGAGGGGCTGGTATCCAAGCGGATCTCAAGACTTTTCAACAAATTGGTGTTTATGGAGCGAGCGTAGTGACTTTGCTGACCGCTCAAAACACGTTGGGTGTGCGGCGTGTCGAAACAATGCCACCCGACCTGGTGATCGATCAAATCGATGCAGTTTTGGATGATCTCAAACCCGTGGCTGCCAAGACTGGAGCGTTAGGTAATGCTGACATTATCGAAGCTGTCACGGAGCGCGCGGAGCGTTTTGCATTCCCGTTGGTCGTGGATCCAGTGATGGTGAGTAAGCACGGTGATAAGCTCGTCAGCGATGATGCTATCGAGGCATATCGGGGGCTCATGAAGCATGCATTCTTAGTCACGCCAAATCGTTATGAACTGGCAGCGCTCACCGGCAATGATCTTAATAGTACCGAATCGATCGCCAAAGCCATTCACGATTTGCATGTGATGGGAGCGAAGTTCGTTCTCGCAAAGATGGGAGAAGTCGACGGGTCCTCGGAACATATCTTGGGCTCCGGGCAGGAGAATCTGTCGATCCAGTCGAGCCGATTCCCGACGAAGAACACGCATGGAGCCGGATGCGTTCTGTCAGCGATGATTACGGGGCTGATCGCTTATGGGGAAACGGATCTGCGAAAGATCATCAATCGCGCGATTCGCCAAGTCTCCATCGGCATCTACAATGCCCAGTCATTAGGTCGGGGGCAAGGTCCGGTCGAAACTCGAGTGCTCGAAAATGACCCAGCGGAGCTCGAACGGGACGGTATTGAATCGTAGGTGGTGATCGACGCGATCGTTTATTGGTTGTGGATAAATCAAAAGAAAAAAGCCACCGATTTCGGTGGCTCTTTTCTTTTTGAGCTGATAGGCGAATTGCCATCCGGGGCGACTAGCGATCGCGGCGCTCGCGAAGGCGAACACCCTTGCCAGTACGCTCGCGGAGGAAGTAAAGTTTGGCTCGGCGAACCACCGAACGACGCTTGACTTCGATCTTCTCGATCTTTGGTGAGTGGAGTGGGAACTTGCGCTCGACACCTTCACCGGCCACAATACGTCGAACGACGAACATTTCACGCGAACCGGATCCACTGCGAGCGATCACGGTACCGCTGAAAATTTGGATCCGTTCTTTGTTGCCTTCTTGGATCTTGGTGTGGACGTCGACCGTGTCACCGATCCCAAATTCGTCAACCTTTTCCTTGAGGAAGGAACTCTCGACCGCTTGGAGGATTTGTTGGCTCATGATCAACGGCAATTTAGGCAAAAAGTAATCGAAACAAAAACCTCGACCGGGATCGGTACCGGGGGGCCACTATGGTGACGAATTTAAGCTTCATTGGAAAGGCCAAAAACCGGGAAAATCGAGGATTTGGCCCCCGCGAAAGGCCTGGGTACTGGCAAAATAGTGCAAGGTTTCCATGGAGACCAAGGTTTTTTATCCCATCGCGGGCCAATCGTGCCGCCAAGTCGAGTTCCCGCTGACAATTCAAGCTTCGGCTGATTCGTATCCTCGCTATTCCTCACCCGAACCTACACCTCTCAGCTCCCCCTCGCCGGTCCCCACTCCCGTATTGCCTCCCTCGATCACCTCCTTGAACCCATTTACTCGCTGGAGCCAAAGATGCCGATTTGTAAAGAAACCAGAATGTGTTTCGGGCTTTCAACTCGCGGCGCGATCTTTGGCTGGACCGTTTCGGCAAAGAGATCGCTGGTCGTTGCCATCGTTTTGGTGAGTTGTTCCCTTGGTTCCAGCGTCCGAGCCCAAGAAGCAAACGGCCCAGTTTCAAACGGCGAGCGTGTGGCCGAGCACACATCCCGGAATATCGAGCGTAATTCCCGATTGGCGACCGTGCGGGGGACGCTGAAGGCTGGTGCGTTTGCCCGGAACATCGACCCCGTTTCATTTCCTGTTTGGGTGAGTGGTGGCATCGTGGCGGCCAAGGGAGAGCGGGTTATCGATCCGCTGTTCGCGAGGTCCCTCGTGATCGAGCAGGGGGAAGACGCGATCGCGGTTTGTGTTGTCGACAGTTTGGCGGTGCCGGCTGCGATTGTCCTACGAGCCAAAGAAATTGTCGCTCAGAAGATCGGGATACCAACCGATCGTATTTTGATCAGTGCGACCCACGCGCATTCGGCCCCA
>VGZN01000461.1 GCA_016872635.1 Planctomycetota bacterium
TGGCCTGCGCATGCGTCGCAACGCCCGTTTCCTGAATTGAAGCTAAATCGTACCGCGTTGAAACCGCGTTGCTTGGCATCTCGAGTCGATGCATAGATTTTGCGAATATCATCCCAAAGTCCGCAGTACGTAGCAGGAACACTGCGAGGGGATCGGCCGATGGGAGACTGATCGATCTCGATCAGTCGGTCGATATGTTCTGAACCGGTGAATTGCTTCCAGTGTTTGGTCGTGAGATTGGTGCCTGATAAAGTCGATTGGATTGCGGTCACGAGAGAATCGTGAATGAGAGTGCTTTTACCGCTTCCACTGACGCCAGTGATTCCGACAAGCCGCCCCGTAGGGAACTCGACGCTGACATTGCGAAGATTGTTCTTAGTGACTCCGGTGATTTTTAGCTTGGGCGTCGCGTCATCCACAGGGCGATCGTGGGTGGTATGCGTTTCTTTTGTGCCTAGTAGGTACTGTCCCGTGAGGGACTCTGCAACGCGAGAGACTTTTTTCGGCGGGCCACAAGCGATAATTTTGCCACCATGAACTCCGGCGCCCGGACCTATGTCGACCAGTAGATCTGCAGCTTTCATGATCGCTTCATCATGTTCAACGACAACGATCGTATTGCCGCGTTTTTGAAGCGATCGAAGGATTTCAATCAGTCGTTGCGTATCGCGAGGATGCAGTCCTATCGAAGGTTCATCGAGGACATAACAAACGCCGATCAATCCTGTTCCCACGCTGGTTGCCAATCGAACGCGTTGCAATTCACCGCCGCTGAGTGAATCCCCTTTGCGATCCAAGGTTAAATAGCCGAGACCGACTTTGCAAAGGTACTCAAGCCGAGGTTGGATTTCTTTGAGGATGGGCTCGGCGATCGGTTGTTTGCTTCGCTCGAAGACGAGCTTCGAAAGCCATTCCCGCAGGTCTGTGATCGGTAGCTTCGAAATATCGGCAATCGATTTGCTGGACAGATGGATCGCCAGGGACTCTGGTCGCAATCGAGCGCCATGGCATGTTGGACAAGGTTGCTTGGTTTCCTCACCGATTTCGCCGAAGCCTTCGCAGGTTGGGCAAGCACCGTATGGACTATTGAAGCTGAATGTACGGGGTTCGATTTCGGGAAGGCTAATGCCGCAAGAAACACAAGCAAATCGCGTCGAAAAAAACTGGTCGAATTCGGTAACTTGATCGTTGGGTTGCTGAGTGCGTGCAGATGAAGTTGCTGGTAGGGATGGAGATACGCAGTGGATCAAGAGAAGCCCATTGCTGAGACGGAGTGCGGCATGGACGGCCGATTGGATACGTTCCAAGTTCTCGGGTTTTTGGACGAATCGATCAACAACTGCCGAGATGGTGTGTTCTTTACGAGGCGAGAGGGTGGGGGGGGACTCGAGATCGACGAACTCTCCATCGACTTGAGCTCTGAGCAATCCAGCCTTGGTGATTTTTTCAAACACATCCAGGTGTCCACCTTTTCGGCTCAGAACCATGGGAGCCATGATGGTGATCTTGGAACCTTCCATGAGGTTCGCAATCGAATCGATGATCGCGGTTGGCGGTTGGCGATCGATGGGATTGCCGCAGGAATGGCATGCAGGGGTAGCTGCCCTGGCCATCAATAGCCGCAAAAAGTCATAGATTTCCGTAATCGTTCCCACCGTGCTCCGAGGACTCGAGACGCCTTGGTTTTGATCGATACACAAGGATGGTTGTAGACCCCGGATCGAATCGACGCACGGAGGTTCTAGTTGGTCTACGAACTGGCGGGTAAAGCTAGAGAGGCTTTGAAGGTACTGGCGTTGACCCTCTGCAAAGAGGGTGTCGAAGGCGAGGGAGCTCTTACCGCTTCCGCTGACACCAGTGAGTACCGTCAGCTTGCCGTGTGGGATATCGAGATCGATACTTTTGAGATTGTGCGTCTTTGCTCCGCGGATCTCGATGCACGAGCCATTTTTACCGTCCATGTTAAGTTAGCCGTTGGGTCGCTGGTGATGTTACTCGGATTGCGGCGATTTTGAATTGTCGGGATGTTTGGGGTCGAATCCTGGAGGGAGTTCTAACGCTCTCCCCGAAACAGATGCATTTACTGTGTATCCGAGATCTTCGAGTTTTTCCGCGAGGACAGCTTTGGCTTGATCCTCGCCATGCACAAGTCGAATCTCCCGAGGTTTGTTTGGGATCCCTTGTACGAACTTGATCAGATCCGCTTGATCAGCGTGTGCCGAGTACCCGGATAAGGTGTGGGTTTTCGCCCGAACATGGTATTCCTGATGGTCGATTTTCACGCTGCATTTGCCTTCTTGGCAATCCTGAATGTAGCGTCCCGTCGTCCCGGCAGCTTGGTAGCCCACAAAGACGATATCTGTGTTTGGGCGGCCGATGAAGGCTCTTAGGTAATCCATGATGCGACCTCCCGTACACATACCGCTACCAGCGATCACAATGGCAGGTTTACCGGATCGTTTTAAGTACTCGATGGTTCCGCGAGATTCTCCGCCTTGATCGATTTCAATGAGGTTGCTGAATACGAAGGGCTGACTATCCACCGTGAGGACTTCGCGAGCTTCTTCGCTCCAGTAAGCGCTCATTTGCTCATAGATCTCAGTCAGTTTGAGGGCCATCGGCGAATCGATAATGATGTCGATCCCTTTGAGCATGTCGCAGCACGACTTGCGTCCGATCTCCTCGATGATTTGATTCAGTTCAAAAAGGATTTCCTGAGTTCGGCCCAAGCTGAAGGCAGGGATGAGAGTGACACCGCGATTCTCGAGTGTTTCACAGAGAATGGCTTCTAGTCGTTCGACGCGAGTTTCCCGCCCTTCGTGCAACCGGTCACCGTAGGTACTCTCGAGTACCAGGACATCGGCCCGTTCGGGGCTTTTGAGTGGATTCAGGATAGGTGTGCATCGCGATCCTAGGTCGCCACTAAAGACGAAGCGTTCGTCCCCATGATCGAACTCCACGTACGCAGAGCCGAGGATATGCCCTGCTGGAAAAAAACGAAACTGGCCGTTGTGTTTCAGCGAGTGCCATTTGCCATAGGGAACCGGTTCGATCACTTCCTTGATTTCTTTGATGACTTCTGCGATGACCTTTTTGTTGCGAGTAATACCGAGGCGGATTGCATCCTCTAGCATGATCGGCAAAAAACGAGCCGTAGGTGGGGTGCAATAGATCGGCTTGCTGAACCCAGCCTCAAGGAGATAGGGTAGTCGACCGATGTGGTCGATGTGCACATGGGTTAGGATCAGTGCATCGACTCCGTCGAGCGGAAAGTCGATCCTGGGGTCTGGATGGAGTCGTGCATCGCGGCCTTGGAACGATCCGCAGTCGATGAGTACCGAGTTCGATTCCGAAAAATGGAGTTGGTGGCACGAGCCGGTGACACCATCCTGTCCACCATGATGCGTAATATGCATATTCGATCCCGAAGAAAGGGAATTGTTCGCCGATGCTCCTATTGTAGTCAGGTGGCGATTATGCGTGAGGGGTTGGCGATCGTCGTGACTGAAGCCATTCGATGGCGATGGGGATAACGCTGACGACAATGATGCCGATGGTGACAAGGAAAAAATTCTTTTGGATCACTTCCCACGTTCCCAGCCAATAGCCGGCAACCAAGAAGAGGGAAACCCAAACGATCCCGCCGAGGATATTGTAAAGCCAGAATTTCAAGAAGTTCATCTTGCCAATTCCGGCTACGAATGGCGCAAAAGTGCGAACAATTGGGATGAACCTGGCAAGGATGATGGTTTTCGAGCCATATCTCTCATAGAACGATCGCGCTTTGAGGAGGTGATTTCGATTGAACCAAGTTGAGGTATCGCTTCGGAAGACCCGCGGGCCAACTTGGTAACCTACCCAGTAGTTCACGGCATCGCCAACGATTGCAGCAATCGTCAGAAGGGGAATCATGATCCAAAGCTGGAGGGGGCTGTCGGGGATAGCGCAGAGCGCACCGACAGCAAATAAGAGGGAGTCGCCTGGCAGGAACGGCAGAATCACCAAGCCTGTTTCGCAAAAAATGATCGCAAAGAGGATCATATACAACCACTCGGCGCCAACGGACTCCATCAGTTCGCGCAGGTGACGGTCCATGTGCAGGACCCATTCGAGGAGTTGGCTCATGGGGGTTTCCTAGCTTTTCGTAGCTTCTAGTGAGAGTTAGCCTTCTCATTCCCGCCCAAGGACCAACCCGGCCCATTTTGGCAGGAACTACCTGTGCTGTAGGTTTGTCCAAAGCTAGTTTCCGGGCGGGGGAGGTGCCAGATCAAATCCACCCACCAAATCGCTCGGTCCCTTTTGACCCGTTGCAGTCGTTAATATTCGGACAATCCGAGTGGGCCCATTGAAGTGGGCCCATTGAAGGGGGCCCAGTGAAGGGGGCCCAGTGAAATGGGGGCT
>VGZN01000462.1 GCA_016872635.1 Planctomycetota bacterium
TGTTCGCGTTGTCATCAAGTTGCCGGCACAGGTGGAGCGATCGGCCCAAGCATGGACTCGATCGGGCGATCGCAGTCCAAATCGCAAATGTTTGAATCGATTGCCGAACCCTCAAGGCAAATTGACCCGAAATATCAAACGCTCCGGATTCTGACCCAAGACGGCGAAGTCATCACGGGACTTTTGGTATCGGAATCCCCTACAGCGATCCAGGTCGTTTCTGCAACAGGGGAAAAAATCAATGTATCTGTTGGCGAGATATCCGAGCGTCATCTCGAATCGACATCGCTGATGCCCGCTGGATTGCTGGAACAACTCACCGCGCAGGAAATGGCCGATCTTTTGGCGTATCTGGGTACGCTTCGCTAACGTTCGGTCTTCTCGGCGCGAAACGGCATCAGGAACAACGATCGCAGGCTCGATGTCTCTGCTGCATCCGGATGACTATCGATTCCATAGATCAATGACTCTTTCGGTGCGGCGGCAAACGTGCCAAAGAGCCGATCCCAAATCGAGAAGATGTTGCCGAAATTGCGGTCGGTCAGCGGCTGTTGATGATGGTGGTGGACATGATGCATGTTCGGATGTCCGTCTTACCAAGAACGATCCAACCCACGGGAAACCAACTCCATGACGCTTACACAAAACAAGATCCTGTCCCGCCGCACTTCCCTCCGTGGCACGGGTGAGGTTTCCTCGGACTTGAGGCTCTCTGTGTCTCAACCCGAAGTCGGGGAACCAGACGACGAAGCCTGATCGATGTCGGCTGGCACAAGAGAACACGCAAAAGAACCACAAACCAAGGGAGGTGCTTATGGACTCGGTAACAGCAGCCGAGATTGCCAAATTGGACACGATGACCGTTTCCAAACTGGTCGAGAAATTCGAATCGCTCGTTGGCGAGAAGTGTCGGAGTAGAAACAAGCGTTACCTAGCTCGTCGAATCGCTTGGCGACTTCAGGCCAACGCCGAAGGTGGCCTCTCGGTACGGGCGCTGAAGCGTGCGGCCGAGTTGGCACTCGACTCGGAGGTTCGCGTCACACCGCCTCACGAACACAAACGTTCACGGGTTGTCGTAGCTGCCGTCGAATCGAAACCAGTGCGCGATCTTCGCTTGCCACCCTAGGTCGTTCCACAATACTTGCAAGTGACCTGCGCTCAAGTACTCCAACCCTGGCATGGGTGGAGCAAGTGCAACCACTCTTCAAGCGTTGTCGTATCAGGAGGTCCAATAGAAGACCATTGTTTGGAAGTCGATGAGTATTGGCGACAAAGTGCGGCGAAATAATTGCGTGCATAGTCACGCCAAGAAGCAAATTCGGCAGGCCAGCCCATCACGGCTGACTGCCAGCGACTGGATGCTAAAGTCACCAGTCCACCAACAAGTGACACAATGAAAGCATCAACAATTTCCGATGGGACATCAATCGACTGGACAGGCGAGCCAACCTCGCTCGCTGTAGCGACTAGCCCTAGACTTCCTTGTGGAGAAATGGCGATCCGATGTGTCAACTGGTGTATCCTTACTTGCTGAACTTCTTATGTAGGTCTATGAGTGGTCCGTAGTTCCTGAGGTCCGCTTGCTTCATGGCTGCAACTTACTCACCTCGGATCGGACTTTCCGTATCACGGAGGTCGGTGGCAGGCCAAATGGTTACCGGTTGGTCGTGTTGCATCAGCCAGATGTTTGCGAGGAGTCTTGCCCACCTACCGTTGCCATCTTCGAATAGCTGTACCAAAATGGCGCGGTGATGAAACTCAGCAGCGGTTGCAATCACAAGTTCGCCGGTATCGCTACGCCGCTTCTCTGATTCGATGGCAATGACGCCAAGTTCGGCAGTGACAATTTCCAGGCTCACACCGGTGTTCTTCCGAGTAGTTCTGATTTCGCCGGCCCAACTCCAAATCGATCCCAACATCTCCATAGACAACTCCAGAAGCCAGCCGAAAGTAAAAGGCGCGAGCTTGTGGCTGGGTTTGCTCAACAAGTACTTCTCGATTACTTGCAGGATCGACTTGAACTCAGCTTCATTGAGTTGTCGACGCGTTTGGAGGGTCTTGATTTTCATACCAGATCCATCGAAGGGCGTATCGTCGACTTTACCGGTTGAACCAAATGGATTCATGTAAGGCTACCGCTGTTGTCGTCCAAGTAGCCAAAATGGTCCGAGAACAAACCTCATCGACTCCGTCCCGAAACCTTAGATTTTTCCAATAACTCTTTCAGCTCTGCGACTCGCTCCGGAAACGCGTCGAAAAGGTTATTCCGTTCCCCCGGATCGGATGCCAAATCATAGAGTTGTCCCTTGGCATCGGGATGATCATCCGCAATTTCGAAGGCCCTCAAGCTCGCATCCGCTTCGTAACGATTGCCCCCCGACCCGGGGTGATCGATGTACTTCCAATCCCCTTTGCGAATGGACAACGTTCGAATCCCACCAAAGGCTTGAGTCAGCAAATAGGGACGAATCTGTGGATGTGTCGGGTCAAGCCACGCCGGGAATAGGTCGAAACTATCCTCCGCTGCATCTTCGGGAATTTCGATCTCAGTAATCGCTGCAACCGTCGCAGGGATGTCCGTCAAACTGGTTAGCTGCATACTCACGGAGTTCGCCGGAATATGCCCAGGCCATCGAACTAAGAAAGGTACACGATGCCCTCCCTCCCATTGATCCCGCTTGATTCCGCGCCAGGGCCTCGCACCATCGTGCTGATAATCCTTGCGCATGTTGACGACGCTCGCCACCTCCGGCCCATTGTCGCTGGTGAAGATAACAATAGTGTTTTCGGCAACTCCCAATCGCTCGAGGGTGGACAGAAGTTCGCCCACAATCGCATCCAGCTCATGGACAAAATCGCCATGAGGACCCGCACCCGATTTGCCCTGATACTGCTTGGCGGCAAACGATGGCAGATGAACAGCTTGCGTGCAATGATATAGAAAAAAAGGTTTCTCAGGGGATGTGCGTACATGCCGTTCCAAAAACTCTTGGCTCTTGCGTAGGAACACAAGGTCCACCTCCTCCATTGGAAAGTCCGGCGAAATCAACCCTTGGCGACAATCATTGGCATAAGGATGTTTTGGCAATTGCGATTTGTCCAACACATCAACGGGAGGCCGAGTCACACGATCGTTTTCGATAAAGGCGTACAGCCAATCGGTCGTCGGACAACACGCCGTCCCGAAAAACGTCTCAAACCCGTGGTCCGTAGGTCCTCCCAGAATAGGCTTGCTAAAATCTACTTGGCGAACTGCCTCGATGCCGTTACCACGAACCGCCTCTCCGAGATGATCAAAAAAAGTCATCCCGACGTGCCACTTACCGACGCATGCCGTCGCGTACCCTTTATCCTTGAGCATTCCCGGCAAAGTCATACGTCCAGGAGCGATCAAGGAGGGACCTCCGACCCCCGCGAATACTGTTCCGCCATTTCGAACTCGAAAGGGCATTTGTCCCGTTAGAAGTCCGTAACGCGTCGGCGTACACACGGTGCACGGGCTGTGCGCATCCAAGAACTTCATTCCATCACGCGCCAATCGATCTAAATTGGGCGTGGAAACCCGCGACTGGTCGTTGTAACAACCGACGTCTCCATATCCGAGATCGTCCGCCAAGATCACAACAATGTTGGGCTTCGGTACAACCTCACCCCCCTGATCCCCCTTGGCGGACGTAGCGATCGCAGACCATGCCACACACACACCAAGCATCACAAGACGATTCGCGGATCGAATCGAGATGGCGTCTGATGCAAACACAGGATGCGTTTTCATCATTTTGAGAGCGAAGAACCGCGAGGATTCGCGACAGAGCCCACAGAACAAAACATCACGTTGCCTCCCTCAAAAAATCAGTTCTCGAAGTGAGCCCTAAGATACCGAAAACGACATCCAACGTACGGCCAAAACGATCCAAAGAAGACACTATTTGCTCACTATTTCGGATTGAAAGCTAGGTAGCCTATACCAACGCTCCTAACATCCAAAAATCCCTCGGACCGGACGGCTGCCAACATGAGTTGCGACTAGCCCCTCCTTTTTTATGCTTGAGGGTCCTTACGAGGATCCCCCTACCATGGAGCGGCTAAGCTACAATACATCGATGCTATTACCGGAACGTGGACCGGCGTGCCTTCGTGGCATGGCAACACGGAGTTTGTAACCCTTCCCCAATTTGTATCGATTCCCTGCCGAGATCGACACATGTCCTTCCTCCGTCGTGATGTCCTGCTGGATAACCTAATCATTGCGATTATGGCGATCGCGATCTGGCCTTGGTGCATTTCACGCTCCAACGCTGCTGACTTTGAGAATGAGATTCAACCGCTCTTAACACGTTACGGATGCAATTCCGGGGGGTGTCATGGCAAAGCGAGCGGACAAAACGGCTTTAAACTA
>VGZN01000463.1 GCA_016872635.1 Planctomycetota bacterium
AGATTGCTTGGCAAAAATCGGCAAGGGCTGCTTCGTGGGCGTTGCCCTCGCCGAGCTGCTCGCGCGATTTTTTGGATGCTTCGATAAATTGAACCGCAATCGTAGCTTCGCTTTCACTAGGTGCTCGCCCGAGAGCGTGTCGGTATGCAGCGTCGACGCTTTTCGTGGTGTCCGGCGACGTGATATTACGAGCGAATGCCTCTGCGTACGAGCGACCGGGCTCGCTGTTCATGAACATTAAGGCTTGAGGAGCAATCGTCGTTGATTGTCGCTGACCGATACTCACCAAATGCTCCGGCCAATCGAATAGCATCATGGTCGAGATCAATTGACTCCGCTTGATAAAAAAGTACACGCTTCGTCGCTTCATGTTCGGATCGAGGGTGCCTGGGCCATACATCCGTTGATCCAATTGCCCTGATACAAAAAGCATGGAATCTCGAATGGCTTCGGCCTCCAGGCGTTGTGGAGATCGATGCCATAAGTAACGATTCTCAGGGTCGATGGCTTCTCGAGAATCCTGAGGTGATTTGTTCCCTTGCATGTAGGTCTCGCTCGACATGATCCATTTATGGATGGGTTTTAGCTTCCATCCCGAGTCGATTAGTTGCATCGCCAGGATGTCAAGGAGTTGAGGGTGAGTTGGGGGTTGTCCCGCGAATCCGAAATCGTTGGGTGTCGCGACGATGCCCCGTCCAAAATGGTGTTGCCACAACCGGTTGGCCATCACGCGGGCGACGAGTTCGCCGGCTCCTGTTTGTGGATTGGTGAGCCACTTGGCTAATGCCGCCCTGCGATGACTGGACTGCGTATTCCCATCGGTTGGTGTTTTGGCTTGGAGATCGTTGGAATGGGATGCGTGTCGAGTGAACACCTTTGGAAAACCCGGTTCGACAACGCGCACTTTCTGCTCTACGTCCCCACGCCGCAAAAGATGGGTTTCTGGATAGAAATGGGGATAGCCTCGATCGTCAGCATGATGAGGTAGGTGGGGCAATCCTTCGCTGGTCACCAAAACTTTCGCAAGCTGCAATTTGGGCCCATCGCGTTCAAGGACTGCTACATGCTGCTTGAGGGTTTGCCAATTTTTTGAACTGGTCTGAAACCATGCTCTTCCGAGTTTCCAATCGTCGGATTCGTGCGACGGGCTTTTTTCGCGGACGAGTCTGTGGAGGGCTATCAACACGTCGGCAGGTGGGTCTTGCGATCCTACTTCCGGGTTGGCTTGCTCGCGATCCGTAACCGAAAAACGGATTTTTCCTATGGCATGCCGAGGATTGGGGTGATTGAAATCGAGAACTACTCGAAGCTTTGATTCGGAGCTTAACGCGATTGGCTCCGCAAACTCGAACACTGCAGCTTGGCTCTTTCCAATCTGGCCATCGACGGCCCAGCCAGAGACAGGGTCGGAGTCGATGGATGCTGCTACAGAGAGGCTGGAGTTGTTTTGCTCGTGAGTTGCTCGAGCCGATTTCATTTCGACTTTTTTCGCTACTCCATTCGCATCAATCCGTTCCACCGAAATATGCCCGAGCGCAAAATTCCCATTGTCCGCACTTCCGGGGCCTTGATGAGGTAGACTCGGGTCGGTTAGCGCTTCAACGCGAAGACTCTTAGCAGTGGTTTGGTACGTTTTGCTGGTAAACGTCAACGTTTCTTGATTGGGTTTGTTACCCGATCCCAAAAACGAACCATCAGATTGTGCTTGGTACATCGATCCCGCTCGGGTCGAAATATCACCCGAGAGCGTCAACCACGATAGTAAGCTGGGATCGGCGATATCCTTCGATTTCAACCAATCCGCGAACTCATCGTCGAGACCTTCAGCTTCGTAAACGGCAAGCTTTTCTTTTGCCGATTGCAATTCGCGAGCGAACGTTTCACGGATTTTTGCATTCTCTTCGGGGGTGAGATCAAAGGTCTTTTCGGATCGTATCGCGGAGGTGAATGCTGCAGCGACTCGGTAGTAATCCTCGGCTGCGATAGGATCGAATTTGTGGTCATGGCATCGAGCGCAGCCGATGGATAGCCCTAGAAATGCAACCCCAGTGGTTGCGGTCATGTCGTCGAGTTCGTTGTAACGGGTCGATTCAAATTCGGTTTCGGTCAGCTGTGTTGGAAAAGCGCCAGCGCCTAGAAAACCTGTGGCCATCCAAGCCAGAGGGTTGTTGGGTTCGAGTTCATCGCCTGCGATTTGCCACTCGACAAATTGTTGATAGGGAAGGTCCGAATTGAAGGCTTGGATCAGGAAATCGCGATAGTGGTAAGCGGTCGGTCGATCGTAGTCTTGCTCGTAGCCAAAGGATTCCGCAAAACGAGCGACATCCATCCAGTGTCGCGCCCAACGTTCACCGTATTCCGGTTTATCGAGTAAATATGCAAGCAGCTCATCCCAGGCTGGACGGTTGATTGGGTTTGAAGGAGTTGTATCCGCATTTAGTTTTGTCATCCACCATTCAATCTCTTCGATGCTGGGTGGAAGACCCAGGAGATCAAACCATGCTCGTCGGATGAGCGTTCGATGGTCGGCTAATGGAGAAGGCGTTAGCCCTTTTTCGGAGAGTTCCTTTCGGATGAAATGATCCACCGGATGGTCTGATGTGGTGCGAGCGATTTCCTCGAGCGAATCACGCTGGATGGGTTGCAGGGACCAGAATCGTTTTCCTCCCTCGATGTCCAAAGGTTTGGTGGTTGGAGCCGCAGCTTCGGTGCGTGGATCTGGTGCTCCCCACTCGACCCATTTGGTGAAATCATCCAGGATGGCGGCTGGAAGCTTCCCAGCGGGAGGCATCTCGATCCCTTCATAACGCATCGCTGCTAGAAGCAAGCTTCCTGAGGTATCGTCCGACTGCAGGGCCGGGCCACTATCCCCTCCATGGATCAACCCTTGTCGGTGATCTAGGTACAATCCCCCCTTGAGTTCGCCTTTTGCTGCCGCATCAGCAGAATGGCATTTGTAACAGTGCTCGATGAGCACAGGACGTATCTTTGCCTCGAAAAAAGTGACTTGTTCCGCAGTGGGTGGTTCTTGCGCTTTGCTTAGTGCATGAAGTGATAGCAGCATCGCTCCAACGATCATGTAGCAGGCAGACAACCTGATTAAGGAGCTCGTGATAGAATGAAGCATATCTGTCCGTAGGATGGGGAGTTGCTCCGTTGCAAACGGAGTGGCGGGAGTACTTTCAATCTATACTATTCTACACGGATTTCGATTCGCAGTCGCAGTAGTCGAGCAACGCCTTCCAAAGTTCCTGGGCATTCCTCGCAGCGGCGAAGTCAAGCCAGTGGCGATGCGGTGGGCAGCCTAACTTCCGTCGGCACAGGACTCGTACTTACTTCGCGATTTTCAGCAACGCCTCGTCGGTGCGCAAGTACATGGCATCGTTGGCAAAGGCAGGTGTGGCGAAGGTGCGTCCCGAGACTTCGTTCTTTCCAGTTACTTCGAAGTTTTTCGATGGCTTCACCCAAGTGGCAACGCCTGTTTCACTGAGGAACAAAATCTGATTGTTCACCAAAACGGGGGACGCAGAGAAATTTCCGCCTAGACGCTCCATCCAGTGCCTTTCTCCAGTTCGAGCATCGACACACGAAGCCACACCATTATCAGAGACAAAGTAGAGCTCACTGCCGATGAGAAGTGGTGTTGGCGTGCTTGGTGCGCCTCTTTGGGAACGCCATACGACATTCTTTTCGGTCATGTCTCCATCGCCGCCGAGTTTAACCGCCATCAATTCGGGGTTGTCGTAGTCATGGTTGTAGATAACGAGGTCTTCGAAGATGGTAGGTTGCGGAACAACAGACCAACCGGGAGCAACGATCTTCCAAAGTTCTTTTCCGTCGTTGAGATCGTAGGCCGCAAAGTGATCAGGGCCTGGAGCGAGGACCTGTTTCTTGCCATCGACATTAGCGACCAAAGCAGTCACAAACGAATGGCTGATTCTCGGTTGAATCGAGCGAGGTGTCTTCCATGCGATTTTGCCAGATTCCGCATCAATCGCGGCGACAAAGGGGTTCGTGCTACCATCGCATACGATAACCAACTTTCCATCCTCGAGAACAGGGGACCCACCACTGCCATGCATAGGTGGGTATACCAGTTCCTTGCACAACCAATGGATCGTCCCATCATCTGTCGCCAGTTTTGCTGTTCCAAGAGTTCCAAAGTGAACATATACGACACCGTCCCGGACGATAGGAGTCGGGCTGGCGTGGCTGTTCTTGGCATGGATGGAAGGCATCTTTTCGACGGAGGTAACTTCGCGGTCCCAGAGGACCTTGCCCGAGTTTGCGTCGAGCGACATTGAGCGAAGCGACAAGCCGTCTCCTTGTGGCACTGCGGTAGTGAGGTAAATCTTTTCATCCACAATGACTGGCGAGGACCATCCCAG
>VGZN01000464.1 GCA_016872635.1 Planctomycetota bacterium
CCGATAACGCAACCTTCAGTCGCTCCTTCACAGTCTCCGTTACCCCTGTAAACGACACTCCAACCCTCGATACGATCGGCAATGGAACCATCGCCGAAGACGTACCGCAGCAGACGGTAAACCTTACAGGTATTACCGCTGGCGGTGGTGAATCCCAAACGCTTCGTGTATCGGCAATCAGCAGCAACACTGCACTCATCCCAAACCCCAGCATTGCCTACACCTCTGCCAACGCTACAGGGTCCATCGCCTTTACCCCGATTGCTGATAAGTCGGGAACCTCTGTCATCACAGTCACCATCGAAGACGCAGGGCTCGATAACGATCTGGCTACCTCGGCAGATAACCTCTCCTACAGTCGCTCCTTCACGGTTACCGTTTCTCCTGTTAAC
Source organism: Planctomycetota bacterium (assembly GCA_016872635.1). GTDB lineage: Bacteria > Planctomycetota > Planctomycetia > Pirellulales > Pirellulaceae > JBKCUI01. The sequence goes on from VGZN01000464.1 coordinate 393, forward strand.
GATCTTCCTACGCTTACACTTTTTGGTGACTACGCTAACCCCGTTACTTTACCCGCCGACGCTTACCCAGATTCATTTGACTTTGGCGATCTCGACAACGACAACGACATCGACATCGTCGCGATGGCTCACTCTACCGGTAAGTTCTATGTCTACAAAAACAATGGCAAAGGTACCTTCTCGCTTTTCTCCGTTTTCGATCGGACCGCAGTTGCTCCAGGTGCCCACCTCAAGTTAAGCGATCTCGATAACGATGGAGATCTCGACATCCTTCTTTCGCACAACTACAACGGCGGCAGAATTCAAGTTTATGATAACAACGGCACTGGCAACTTCTCCATTGGAAAAGATATCGACATGCTTGGCGTCACGCCAATTCTTCCGCGGGCTATCGACTTGAATAAAGACGGCCTCTCCGATCTTATGACCTCTAATTTCAACGGAAACAGTATAAGTATCGCGTTGCGCCAAAATGGAACGAACTTTGCTAGCGCTACCGTCTATCCGTTAACGTCTGAAGCAAATTCGAACCCATATTACGTTCATACTGTCGATCTTGATAACGATGGATACCTAGATCTTGTCATTCCAACATCGGCAGGCGGCGGTTCCGTTGTTATGTTCAATCTCGGAAACGGAACGTTTGGCCGAAAGTCGATCATCGCCTACCCGGCATATGCCATGGCATCTACCATGCTCGACATTGATAAAGACGGAGATCTAGATCTGTTGCAAGGTGAAGTATGGGGAAGTGGAAAAATAAATCTGATCAGGAATAACGGTGCTGGAGCATTTAGCTTCGTTGGCACATGGGCGGATGTTGGGAACTGCGGCATATCTCACTTAACCCACGTCGATGTCAATGCCGATGGAATTGAGGATGTCGTTGTAACTACCATTGATGCCGGTATCAAGTATCTTTCAGTTGCAACACCTACATTAACACCTACCACCATTCTTCCTGCCACCTATCCCAATCTCTCACTAGCAATTCTCGCAGATCTCAATGCCGACGGTTCCCTCGATTTTGCGTCCAATTCGCAAACCGGAAATTACATCGTCGTCCGCAACACGATTCCTCAATCAATCACCATCGCTGAAGATGCACCTCAGCAATCTTCAAATCTACTTGGAATAACTGCCGGTGGTGGGGAATCGCAACCCCTCAAAGTTACGGCAATTAGCGACAAGCCATCGCTGATCCCTAATCCCTCGGTCTCCTACACCTCAGCCAATACCACTGGATCGATCGCATTCGCGCCGGTTGCCGACCAATTCGGTACCGCAGTCATCACCGTCACCGTCGAAGATGGGGGACTCGATAATGATCTGGCTACCACTACCGATAACGCAACCTTCAGTCGCTCCTTCACAGTCACGGTAAACCCTGTAAACGACACTCCAACCCTCGATACGATCAGCAATGGAACCATCGCCGAAGACGCACCCCAGCAGACGGTAAACCTTACAGGTATTACCGCTGGGGGTGGTGAATCCCAAACGCTTCGTGTATCGGCGACTAGCAGCAACACTGCACTCATCCCAAACCCCAGCATTGCCTACACCTCTGCCAACACTACAGGGTCCATCGCCTTTACCCCGATTGCTGATAAGTCGGGAACCTCGGTCATCACGGTCACCGTCGAAGACGCTGGTCTCGATAACGATCTGGCTACCTCGGCTGATAACCTCTCCTACACTCGCTCCTTCACGGTTACGGTAAACCCCGTCAATGATCTACCGACAATCGATGGAGTCGCAAACCTAACCATCTTCGAAGACGCTGCCAAACAAACATTGAATCTTTCCGGGATTACCGCTGGGGGCGCTGAATCTCAAACGCTGCGTGTATCGGCTACCAGTAGCAACACTGCCCTAATCCCGATTCCAACAGTTACTTATACAACGCCAAATGCAACTGGTTCCATCGCGCTTACTCCTATCGCGGATCAATCAGGAGTATCCGTCATTACAGTCACAGTCGAAGACGCAGGCCTTGATAACGATCTGGCAACCACTGCCGATAACGCAACCTTCAGTCGCTCCTTCACGGTCACGGTAAACCCTGTCAATGATATCCCCAGCCTCAATACGATTAGCAATGTGACGATCGCTGAAGATGCGCCGCAGCAGACGGTCAATCTCACTGGTATTACCGCTGGAGGCGGGGAATCTCAAACGCTGCGTGTAACAGCAACCAGCAGCAGTACGGCGATCATCCCAAACCCGAACGTTTCTTACACCTCCGCTAACACCACTGGATCGATTGCATTCACACCGATCGCCAACCAATTCGGTACTGCCGTCATCACGATCTCCGTCGAGGACGGAGGACTCGACAATGATCTACAAACAACTGCCGATAACGCAACCTTCAGTCGCTCATTCACAGTTACTGTAAACCCTGTGAACGACACCCCAACTCTTGATGCGATCAGCGACGTAACCATTGCTGAAGATGCACCGCAGCAGACGGTCAATCTCACTGGTATTACCGCTGGAGGTGGTGAATCCCAAACGCTGCGTGTATCAGTAACCAGCGTCAACACGGCGCTAATCCCGACTCCAACAGTTACATATACAACGTCAAATGTAACTGGTTCGATCGATCTTACTCCCATCGTGGATCAATCGGGTGTATCCGTCATTACAGTCACTGTCGAAGACGCAGGCCTTGATAACGATCTGGCTACGTCTGCTGATAACGCCACCTTCAGTCGCTCCTTCACGGTCACAGTAAACCCTGTCAACGATATCCCCACTCTCAACGCGATTGACAATCTGACGATCTCTGAAGATGCACTTCAGCAAACAGTAAATCTCACCGGAATCACTGCCGGTGGTGGCGAATCGCAAGCTCTCAAAGTTACTGCCACTAGCGATAAACCATCGCTGATCCATAGCCCCTCGGTCTCCTACACCTCCGCCAACACCGCTGGATCGATTGCATTCAAACCGGTTGCTGACCAATTCGGCACTGCCGTCATCACGGTCTCTGTCGAAGATGGTGGACTCGATAATGATCTAGCAACCACTGCCGATAACGCAATCTTCAGTCGATCGTTCACAGTCTCCGTTACCCCTGTGAACGACACTCCAACCCTTGATGCGATCAGCGACGTAACCATCGCTGAAGATGCGCCGCAGCAGACGGTAAACCTCACAGGTATTACTGCGGGTGGAAGTGAGTCCCAAACATTACGAGTGTCGGCAACTAGCAGCAATACTGCACTCATTCCAAGTCCGGGTGTTACCTATACCTCCGCCAACCCTACTGGGTCCATTGCCTTCACTCCAATCTCTGATAAATCGGGAACCTCTGTCATTACGGTCACCGTCGAGGACGGAGGCGTCGATAATGATTTAGCTACTACTGCAGATAACCTCTCCTACCGTCGTTCCTTCACCGTTACCGTTACTCCGGTCAATGATCTACCGACAATGGACGGTGTCGCAAACCTAACCATCTTCGAAGACGCCTCCAAACAAACAATCAATCTTTCAGGGATTACTGCGGGTGGCGCTGAATCGCAACCCCTACGTGTTATCGCGTCCAGCAGCAACACGGCACTAATACCAATCCCATTAGTTACTTACACAACGCCAAATGCTACTGGTTCGATCGTATTCACCCCCATTGCGGATCAATCCGGCGAGTCGATCATCACAGTTACTGTCGAAGATGCAGGCCTCGATAACGATCTTTCTACCTCGACTGATAACGCCACCTTCAGTCGCTCCTTCACGGTTACCGTTTCTCCTATTAACGATATCCCCAGCCTCAATACGATTAGCAATGTGACTATCTCTGAAGATGCGCCGCAGCAGACGGTCAATCTCACTGGTATTACTGCTGGAGGCGGTGAATCTCAAACGCTTCGTGTAACAGCAACCAGCAGCAGTACGGCGATCATCCCAAACCCGAACGTTTCTTACACCTCCGCTAACACCACTGGATCGATTGCATTCACACCGATCGCCAACCAATTCGGTA
>VGZN01000465.1 GCA_016872635.1 Planctomycetota bacterium
TCAAGATATCGGTCCCGATAATGTGGTCTTGAGCCGAAATATTTACGATTTGAATATCAAGAAAGAGGACCAGGGACACGTCCGCGACGGATATTCTCGTGGATGGCTCACTAAATGGTATGCCCGCCTGAAACCGTTCTAAGCCCATTCGTCTTACGAAGCCCAGCGAACGCATGACATGTCAACGCTTGAGATTATCGCCGCTCTCTTCGGATTGGCATGCGTTTGGTTGACGATCGTCCGTAACGTTTGGTCGTGGCCGACGGGCTTGGTCCAAGTTCTCCTGCTGATTGTGGTTTTTTGGCAAGCAAAACTTTACGCCGATATGTTCCTGCAAGTGGTGTTCGTTGCCTTTCAGGTTTATGGCTGGTGGCAGTGGAATATATCCGTTCGCGATTCAAAGGAATCGTTTCCATCGCGATTTGAAGTGGCTGTTCGAACGCTGCCGAAGCCTGTTTGGTGGCTAGGGATTCTTGCTGCGATTACTCTTTTGACGGCATTGTTCAGTTCTTCGTTGATTTACTGGACGGACGCCCAGTACCCGATCGCGGATTCGTTCATTGCAGCCACCAGTCTCGTTGCTCAAACCTTACTCGCCAAGCGATTTATCGAGAACTGGCCGCTTTGGATTGCGATCGACAGCGTTGCCATATTTGTATTTTGGGGGCGTGGACTCTATCCTACGGCGATCTTGTATGGTGTATTTTGGGGCATGGCGATGATGGGTTGGATGGAATGGGCGCGCTCTCAACGACAGCAATATGAAGCTCGGACTGACTCTCGGTAAATTTGCACCACTCCATCGTGGTCACCAAGCGATGATTGAACGCGCTATCGCCCAATGCGATCGATTGATCGTATTGATCTATGACTGCCCCGAACTCGATGTCCCGCCACTGGATGTACGTGCGCGTTGGATTCGAAATCTCTACCCGGAAGTCGAGGTCGTTTTAGCGTGGGACGGACCCACGGAAAAAGGACTCGAGCCGCGCATAACGCAAATGCATGACGCGTACCTTCGACGCATCTTTGAAGGACGTCAGATTACCCATTTTTTTAGCAGCGAGCCTTACGGCCAGCATGTGAGCCTCGCACTCCGTGCGATCGATTGCCGAATCGATCCTGAGCGAAACCAGATCCCGATTTCAGGGACGGCCATTCGGAGCGCAATCTATGAGAATCGCCATTACATGGATCCGCTAGTCTACTGTGACTTTATCACCAAAATCGTCTTCCTTGGAGCTCCATCGACCGGGAAAACAACCATCGCTCGGACTCTTGCGGAGCATTTCCATACAGAGTGGATGCCCGAGTATGGAAGAGAGTATTGGGAGAATCATCAGGTCGATCGACGGCTTACTCCGGAGCAATTGGTGGAAATCGCGATAGGACATCGGGAGCGCGAGATTATTCGCCTGCGCGAGGCAGATCGTTTCCTGTTCGTAGATACCGATGCGACGACGACATTGCATTTCGCCAGAGAATACCACGGTACAGCCTTGCCCGAACTTGAGCGGCTCGCAGACCAAACCGGGGATCGATACGATCTTTTTTTCCTATGCGATACCGATATTCCTTACGAGGACACATGGGATCGCTCCGGCCAAGTCCACCGTTTACGAATGCAGCGCCGCATTGAATCGGATTTGATCGCTCGAAAAATTCCCTACGCAGTACTTCAAGGTCCGCTTGAACAACGCATTCAGTCTGTCGTTTCGCACCTAAAGATTCACGGTCGTGTATAATCGACGCCCGAAGAGAGCGTAGCTAAGGCATGGAGTTGCCTCTTATTTCCCTCTGTTTCTCATAATCCTGTCATCACTATTTGTAAGCTAATCATCATGCTTCGACGTATTGCTCGACACTCCTTATTACTTCGATATCTCATTCCCTCGGTGGTTGCATTTGCAGCAGGAGGGATTCACGTCGTGGGGGTGCGCGGGGAGGATTGGCCGCAATGGATGGGGCCCAATAGAGATAATCAGTGGAAAGCTGCTCAAGTGCTGACCAGTTTTCCTGAGGGTGGTATCAAGGCAGCTTGGAGTGTTCCAGTCTCCGGTGGCTATTCAGGTCCAGCCGTTGTCGGTAATCGCGTCTATGTGACCGATTTGATCACGAAGTCCGATGCCAAGGTCAATAATTTTGGTCGTAATGCATTCGAAGGCAAGGAACGAGTTCTCTGCCTCGATAATGAAAATGGCAAGGTGGTTTGGTCGTATGAGTACGCCGTTAAGTACGCGATCTCTTATCCGGCTGGACCACGTTGCACTCCCATCGTCGATGGAGACCGGCTTTATACCTTGGGCGCAGAAGGAGATCTTTTCTGCTTTGAGGCAGCAACGGGAAAAATTATCTGGTCGAAGCAGTTGAAAGAGGTTTATAAAACAAACTCTGCCCTGTGGGGATACGCAGCCCACCCGCTGGTCGACGGAGATCATTTGATCACTCTCGCCGGTGGTGATGGATCCCAAACGGTTTGCTTGAACAAGAAAACGGGAGCCGAGGTTTGGCGTTTCGGAACAGCACCCGAACAAGGTTATTCGCCTCCAACGATTATCGAAGCAGCTGGGGTTCGCCAGTTAATCCTCGTCAATCCATCCGCCGTGAATTCCGTGGACCCGGCCACTGGAAAACTCTACTGGTCGATCGAATACATGGCGGATAATGGGTCGATCATCATGTCACCGGTCCACTCTGGCAACTACCTGTTCGTAGGCGGTTATTCCAATCGCAACTTGCTGATCGAGTTGGATACCAAGGCTCCCAAGGCAAAGGAAGCTTGGAGGAATCAAGCGAAGAAGGGAATGTCCCCGGTCAACGTTCAACCAATGGTGATCGGAGATATTGTTTACGGATGCGATCAGAGCGGTGAGATGATGGCCTTCCAGATTGCAACAGGGAATCGGCTTTGGGAAACCAGCAAGCCGATCAGTGCCCGGCCACAAGGAAGTGGGACTGCATTTGTTGTTCGCAACCAAGATGTTTTCTATTTGTTCAACGAATCCGGCGAATTGGTGACGGCCAAGATGACTCCCAAAGGTTATGAAGAGATCGATCGGACGAAAATCATCGAGCCATCCAATTTGGCCTTTGGACGTGAAGTGGTCTGGTGCGCACCCGCGTTCGCCAATGGCTGCATCTACGTCCGCAATGACGAAAAACTGATCAAGGTTCCATTGACCAAATAGCGAACTGAAGACTTTCATTCCTTCCGCCTTGAACCTTTTCCCCCTGATTTCCAGGGAAAAATCCACGATGAACCCTCAAGAATCAAGTGATCGTATCTCCCGCCGTTCCTTCGGACTTGGGGCTCTGAGTTCCGGCGTGGTGGCGAGCGGGATTGCTGCAGCAAGGAGCGTTGATCTCGCAGTTGCCGAAGCCTCCTCGTCGGCTCCAATCCAGGGGCGACTGAATCAGTCGCTCTGTAAATGGTGCTATGACAAGAATTTATCGCTCGACGAGCTTTGCCAAGCCGCCAAGTCGATGGGTATGGTAGGGATTGATCTTCTTACGAAGAAAGATTTCGCAACGCTCAAGAGCCATGGGTTGGTGTGCACGATGGTTTCATCGCATAAACTTACGGATGGATTGTGCGATCCAAAGTATTGGGATGAAGCTCTCAAGATACTCAATGAGACCATTGAGGATACAGCCTCAGCTGGCTTTCGAAATGTGATTTGCTTCTCTGGGAATGCCCGTGGAATCGATCGTAAAACCGGTCTAAAAAATTGCGCCGAGGCGCTTCGCAAGATCGTTCCAATCGCGGAAAAGAAGAAAGTTATCCTCAACATGGAGCTGTTGAACAGTCGAGTCGACCATGCCGATTACATGTGCGACAACTCAGCCTGGGGAATCGAACTTTGCGAAGAAGTAGCCAGCGATAACTTTAAGTTGCTCTACGACATCTACCATATGCAGATCATGGAAGGGGACATCATTCGATCGATTCAAAAGAATCATCAGTACTTCGGGCATTACCACACTGGCGGTAATCCGGGGCGTCATGAGATCGATGAATCCCAGGAAATCTATTATCCACCGATCGCTAAGGCCATCGCCGATACAGGCTTTGACGGATACGTAGCCCATGAATTTATTCCAGTCCGGGATGCTGTCACCAGCCTTCGCGAAGCGGTCAAAACCTGCACGGTCTGATCCCTGAAGTGTCTTCGCCATCCCTCAGTTTGCAAATCGATATCTATCAGTTCAGTCCTGTTTTCCGTAGTCTTGTTCGGTTTATGCGAGCATATCATGGATTACATGGCCATGAACATTGGTCAAGCGGCGATGGATACCATTGTGGTAATAGACCAAGTGCTCGTGATCGATTCCAAAGAGATGAAGGATCGTCGCATGGAGGTCCTGCCAA
>VGZN01000466.1 GCA_016872635.1 Planctomycetota bacterium
TTCTACTGTTTGCGGCACGGATTGCAGCGATTTTGGTTCCGAGTGGGCGATCCGTGGATAGGGATCGAAGGAACTAGGAGCAGGCCGGCATTATCTTAGGTGATACCATCTTCGAGGACGGTAGGAAATTCTTGCATTTGAATTTCATTCGGGCATCGTGTGCCACTCGCCCCGTCAAGAAAAACAACTCGAGAGGATGCGTGCTGTGAAAAACCGATGTGGTTTTGCCATGACCAAGTGGTGGGCCTTTCTGGCTATCGCTGCTTTATTTTGTTTTTGGTTGACACCGACCAGTGATGCAGGGATAGTCTCCTTGCAATCCAGTACAACGACGATAGAGGCCTTCGATGGTCACAACGATACAAAACCTAATTCTAACTCCTACGCCATAATTGAGGCTGGTAATGCTTATTCTGTTTCGGGGCAATCTGATCCGATAAGCATATCGTCTGACCCTGACGATCCTGACTTAGTCAATTTCAATTTCAAACAAGGTGCAGACTTGCAGTTCAGCAGTCCATTTCTTGTCTCAAGTCAGATATGGCTTCGGGTTACTACCCAGGTCGTACTGGATTTTTCTTCTGCAGCACAGTTGCAGTCTGGTGGTTGGCTTTCTGGCCCTGGCGATCCATACAATGCAGATATTCAAACTGGTGCCAACTCGATTGCAGAGGCTGGGGTTTCAGGTTGGTTTCTTGATGGCTTCAAAATCAGTCCGTGATAAGCGCCGGTTCACATACCATCTCATTTGTCTCCTACGTCTCAACGGATCAATTGAATGCAAATTCTAGCGGTGTTACTTTTTCAAAGTACGATGTCAGTGTTACCTTCGCACCTGCTGCGGTTCCAGAACCAGCTAGTTGTTTGGTTGCCGGAGTGCTATTCAGTAGCGCTTTGATCGGTCGGAGATTTCGGCGTCGTAGGAGCGTTAAGAGAGTTGAGACCTAAGTAGTCGAGTGATGCTAAAGAAAGAAGCGGCGAATTTACGCCGCTTTTTTCTTTGGATGGGAGTTTGTCAGCTGATTGGTTACGCGATCTGCAATGACTATCCCTTTGGGACTTCTGCTGACTCCTTCTCTGCTTTCCACATTCGGTAGCGGACTTCGGTGCCGGATGGCACGTAGACCACCAGTGGCAGTTTGCTGTTGTACCGGAGCAGTTTCGACTCGCCACCGAGTCGTACAAAGCGCTTGACCTTCGGAGCAGTCGGATCGACACCGATCAGGGTTCCGGCCATCGGGCCGAGTTCCTTGACGACATACTTAGGAAACCCCCAGCCTTCGACGATGACTTCTTCTACGCTGCCCCCGAAGAAGTAGCGATTGGTTTCATCGAGTTCCACCGTTTTACCAATCAGCAGTTCCACGCGGTAATCGTCTTCATGGTCCATTTCGTTGAGGTGAATCACGTGACGTGTCATCCCGTTTTCGGCAACTGGGTAGGCTTTCAAATTATCGACAGATTGTTGTCCCATAGTGATCGAGTTGGTTCCTAAAACGGCAACGGTGAAGAGTGCGATTAACGATTTCATAAGTGGTCGTCCTTGTTTGAAAGCGTGAAGAAATAACGGGCTGCGATTGGCGGGCGAGGTGGCACGTAAACCGCAGCTATTTTGCCTTAATTATTTTGCATGAACTAGTTCGCTTGAACTAGTTAGGCAGTGGGACAGCGACTGGCAATGCATTGCCGAAGCGATCGAAGTCCTTGAAGGACCAAACCACCTTTTTGTCCGGCGACACTTCGAGGATCTGCGGGTTGTCTGGGCCGGCGTGGCAATTGACGATCCAGGTGTTCCCGTTTTCGAGGCGGTCGACCATGGTGATCCAGGCCAATTGAACTCCTGGGAGTTCTTTTTCCTTAAGCTCCCAAACGATCTTTTTGTCCTTGTTCACTTCGATCACGCGATGACCATCGCCCGTTCCGATGAGTGTATTTCCATCGGCAAGTCGAACGGCTGAGTAAAGTTTCGAGCCGACGTTGTATTCCCAAACGATTTTCCCATCGCGATCATATTCGCGGACCAGTCCTAATGCTTCGTGGGCGACGAGGTAATGTCCATGAGGAGCGGGGCGTACGAGTCTAGTATCGCGGTGAGCGTCTGGGCTCGGGACGGTCAACGGGATCGAATGAACCACCTTGAGGTCTTTGTCGACTTCGATGACACGAGCGGCACCGCTTTCCGCGATCATCGTCAGGCCGTTGGGGAGTCGCCGAAACGCATGGATCTCGATCGGCCCACCCTTGTCCGTTTTACCCGCTTGGTACTTCCAAACTTCTTTCCCCGTCTCATCGATCTCGATCACGTTTTGAAAGGAGGTTTGGAGCAGCCAATGGCCATGGGGTAACGGTTGTGCATCATGGATATCGCCGATTGGAATCTGCAGGGCAACGCTCTGATCAGGCTTGATAATGGCCGCGATCTTCTTTTGATAGTCGGCTGCGAAAAGTGCTTTCGGTGTTCCTGTTTGTTGAGCGAAGCTTGGTGACGCGAGGAGCGAGCAAACGAGGAAAGCAGAGGATAGGGTTCGAGGGAGAAGAGAACGTTTCATGTTGGACTCAACGGTAGTAGTGGATCGTGAAAGGGAAAGGGGATAGAGCTTCAACGCAATGGATAGCGTCGCTGCGCTCGTGATATTCTAAGAAACTGCGGGGCGCAGGTGCAGCGATGGTGAGAAATCGGCCGCAAGAATCGGGGGGAGTTGGTGGAAAACTCCAGAAGATCACCACGAACAATTTTACGGACTCTCAGAGGCCGTAAAACCCAGGCATCGTTGATGAGCAATAAACACCCGTCGGTTACTTGCCACTGAGCAGTCGTTGGACTTCCTGCAAACTGGTGACACCCAGTGCGCACGCGAGGATACCTTCTTCTTGGAACCCGAGGTGCCCTTGCTGCTTGGCGAAGGCGCGTAGTTCATCCGGTTTCGATGCGAACTTGAGGATGGCTTGTCGCATCGGCTCGTTGATCGTGAGGATTTCGAAAATGGCCAATCGACCGAGGTAGCCACGCCCGTTGCAGCGTTTGCAGATTTCGAATTCGATCGCATTCCCTTTGGCATCGACGCGTTGTTCTGGGGGTGGTGGGATGGTAGGGTTATAAAGTTTCGTCACGCGACCTGCGGGGATCCCTAGCTTCTGCAGTAGCTGAGGCGCGGGTTGATACGGCTGCTTGCAGGCGTCGCACAATCGACGAATCAATCGTTGGTTGAGTACTCCCTGGAGGACGGATACTAAAGACTTGGCATGTTTTGGGTTGGCGGTCAGTAGTTGAATGACGGCATCGATGGCATCGTTTGCAACGATCCGGGTGATGGCGTGCTTGTTTTCTTTGGTGATTTGGTTGAGGAGTTCACCGGTCACTTCGCTGCTGATGAGCGAAGGCATCACAAACACGTCGGGTTGTTTCAGTCGAACTTTCTCGAAAACTTCTTCTGGTTTTTCGCCAGCCTCGGTTCCGTAATGGTATGCCGTGACGTTGATAATCTCCGGTTCTTGGTCTTTTTTGGGTTCGATGGAAACCCAGTCGCGAACAAACTTATCGGCGTTTTCCAGAGCTACTTTCCATGTGGTGGGAAGTCCGTGGGTGGCGGGAGCGCTGAGAACGATCAAGCCACCGTTGCCATTCATCAATCCTTTGAACGATTCCTGCATGGCATCGCGCATGCCGAGGTCGCTGAGTGTTTTGATGATTGGCTTTTTGCGATCGATTGAGAAGAGAACCCGTTCCCCTGACGGAACGCCGGTACTCATGAACGAGATCACCCAGTCGATATCCTTGAAGTTCGTCGCAAACTTTGCATCTTGACGAGCTTTTCGTTCGGCAGGATTGAGGCCGAGAAGCTTTTTGTAAACGACCAACGCGGAGTCTGCGGTGACGCGGTCGAGTGCTGGGAGTGTCTCCCAAATCCCGTCGACGCGATATCGGACCACGGCGCCTTGAGCGGAGTAATCGATCAGGATCCGATCTGCTTTCCCGGTGATAGCGTTGGCGAGCAGGACGAGCGCGACGGGGTATCCTGGTAGTTGTTTGGATGCGATCAGCAACCCTGTCGCTTCATCGCGACCGATACCCATGGTTTTGATTTCCAATGGGGGAATTGTGATCTCACCGCCGAGGCTTTGCGCTTCGTCTGTTTTCTTCGGCTTTTTCTTTCCAAAAATCATTTGTTGCCTTTGCGACGGTTAGATGATACCTGGTTGGCTGACATTGATTCCCTTGAGCGCCATCTTCAGTGCTTCGGGGTTTGGGGCGACTTCGAATGCCGTTGGACGGTCGATGAGACCATCGTCGATGAGTTGTTTCAGGCTCATCGTGAAGTCCTGCATGCCTTCTTGTGCACCGATGCGGATAGCATCA
>VGZN01000467.1 GCA_016872635.1 Planctomycetota bacterium
GCTGCTCGGCGGATTTTATCGTCTACCGACTCCCAGGCTCGGACAAAACCATTTTACTCGAGGGCAAGGCCAAGAACCTCGGACAAGGGGTGATCGAATACACCCACCCCAACCTTGGAAGCTTGGCTTTCAGTCGTGATACGGCATTGGTGATCAAAGCCCCCACCAGGCAAGAAGAGTTCAAGAAGGTTTTTGCAAAAGCCCGCCAGAGCAAAGAAGTCTCCGATTATTTGTCCGCAGCCAACCTTGCCTTGCGTCATGGCTTGCTCCCCGAATTTCGCGAATGTTGCTCGGAGGCATACAAACTAAATCCCACAGATCCGACGGTCGTCCGTTTGGTCGAAGCGCGACGGAGGATCAAGCGTCCGCTAACCGATCAGGAATCCGCCGCGGATGCGCTTCGAGAGATTGTTAAGCTTCCCTCGATGAAGATCGCGCTGAGCGATCATTATGTGCTGCTACATGACACGGGAGACGCCAAACAAGGTCGCCGACGCAAGTCGCGAGCGGAGCAGCGACTGGAGCTTCTAGAAATGGTCTACGAGTCGTACTTCATGAAGTTTGCCCTAGATGGTGTCCTGCTCGAGCCTCCGCAAGAACGGATGAAGGTGATTCTCTTCGGTGAAGAACGGGACTATCTCCGCTATTCGACGCAGCTAGATCCCAAACTCCGATCGGCGCTCGGATTCTGGTCTCCAACCGACAATGCTGCCGTGTTCTTCGACCAAGGCACCACGGAGCGGATGAAGGCCCTGGAGAAACGGAGCAAAGAGCTCCATCAGGAAAAAATGCGAGCTCGCGGGACGCCGGTTTCCAAAGAGATAGCTCATATGGCCAATACCGTCGAGTTGTTGGTTAAACTCATCCGCGAGGAAGATGATATCGAAGTCGTGTCTCATGAAGCGACCCACCAATTAGCAGGCAACACGGGCTTGATGCCTCGTGGAAAAATCGCTCTGCGTTGGGCTCACGAAGGTTTCGCAACTTACTTTGAAACGTCCAGCGATGCAGGTTGGGGTGGGATCGGTGCTGTGAACGAAGGTCGGCTGAAAAGCTATTACCGGGTCTCGAGCGATCCCAATCGCGCACCGATCGAATTGCTCATCAGCGATCTTCTTTTCGATGTAGCCCAAGATACTCGGCAAGTTGCCGACGCTTACGGCCAAGCCTGGGCATTGACCCACTTTTTGATGGAGCGTCATTTCCTGCAAACGGTCAAGTACTACCAAAAGATCTCCCAAATTGAGAGCGAATCGGGTTCGATCCCGCGTCGGGATTTGGTGAAGTACTTCGAAGAGATCTTCGGCGACCTTAAGGCCCTTCAAATCGAATGGCACGAATACATGCGATCTCTGAAGACCGATCTCGATCGAGCCCGAGAGGCGATGAACTAAGCGAGGCTGAGTTTTTGAAAAAAAAACGGTAGATAGGTCAGATGAGACTTGCTCGTTGGTATTTCCAATCCAGCCTAAGTCCAATCCGTCCTTTAAGCCGTGTCTGTCCTACCGACTCTCCGCTACTCACTGAATCGGGGGTGGTGAGGACTGGCCGCTTCGCGTCGTCCCGGTCCCCTGTGGATGGGTTGCTGATGCATCGATCCCTGCATATTTGGGAACGGCAGGTTCTTTGATCTCTTTGAGCAACCTCAAAATGATTTTGTCAGTCGTCATTCCCTCCGCTTGCGCTTGAAAGTTTGTGCTGAGACGATGCCGTAGAACCGGAACAGCAACACGCCGAATATCCTCAATGGCCACGTTGAATCGGCCGTCCATCGCCGCCATCGCTTTACCCCCCTGGATCAAGAACTGGCCGGCTCGCGGCCCTGCTCCATAATCGAGTAGTTCCTTGACCACCTCGGGAGAATCCGACTCGCCAGGTCGGGTCGCCCGAACCAGAGCGACTACATACTTGACGATAAACGGACTCACGGCGACGCTCGTGACCAACTTTTGGATGTTGAGAATCGCTCGCGCCGACAGCACCTTTGCGATCTCGGGACGATCACCGCGGGTGGTGGAGAGCAGGATCTTTTCCTCTTCGTCGGCGGAAGGGTAGCCAACTTTGATATTGAACATGAAACGGTCCAATTGCGCTTCGGGGAGCGGGTACGTTCCTTCCTGTTCGATCGGGTTTTGGGTCGCGATGGTGAAGAAAGGGTCTGGCAGCGCATAAGTTTGCCTTCCGACGCTGATTTCCCGTTCCTGCATGGCTTGCAAGAGGGCCGCTTGGGTCTTCGGAGGTGTACGGTTGATTTCGTCGGCGAGCAAAATATTGGTAAAGATCGGGCCTTCGACGAAGCGAAACTCGCGTCGACCTTGCGCATCCTCTTCAAGGACGTTGGTGCCAGTGATATCCGAAGGCATCAAATCGGGGGTGAATTGGATCCGTTTAAAATTGACATCGAGGATTTTTGCGAGCGAAGAGACCATCAAAGTTTTCGCCAGACCGGGGACCCCTTCGAGCAAGCAATGGCCACGCGTGAAAACCGCCGCGAACAATTGCTCGATCACGTCGTCTTGACCGACAATGCATTTGGCCAGTTCCACCTTCATCTGGTCTCGATGTTCTCGAAACTCGCGGAGCAAATCGCCGATGCTTTTGACGGGTTTGCCGCCTGGATTGGTTGCGTTGGACACGGTAATGGCTGATGAATGATTGGGGTAGCGAGATAGCGAATGACTCGACGGCGCGGTTTCCCGCGACCCGCTTCATCATACCATTTCCCCGATTCCTCGTCTGAACCCGAGCGGGGGTTCGCCACAGAATTAGATAAGACCTACGACTTTGCGACCAATCCAAAACGCGGTCAACAAAGCGACCATCAAGGCCACCAGCGCTGGATGAGACCAAAGCGGAATGCGCCGAATCGTCGAAGGTGGTTTGGGTATCGCGCGAAGCGATTCAAACCATTGATCTCGATCGGATAACGACAGAGCCTTGCCTCCAGTCAGTCGCGACAATTCCTCGAGAACCTTTGGCCGGGCTGCTTGTCCGATCCGCTCCCGCGTCGCCCCTTGCACAAAGAAACTCGTCTCCAAGGTTTCGCCTGTCTGCTTGCATGCCAGCGTCACTCGATGCGACCCTGGTTCGTTCGCTTCATAGCGACCTTCGAAGGATCCCCAGCTCTCCGATCCGCCGCTAGCCAATTTGACCACTTGAGTCTTTCCCGATGGAGCTTCGATTTTGGCGGTAACGTCACCGGTCGATAATGGCTCGCCACTCGCTTGCATTACATTGGCGCGTAGCGTGAGAGTTTGACCAATGCTGGGTGAGTCGGGCGAAAAATAGAACCGCATCGATTCACCCTTGGCCATGTTCCGTCGGTAGGCCATCCACCGGACGACTTGTCCCCAGAAGCGATAATGGTATTTGTCTTCAACACCGCGTCTCCAACGCCACACGCCGTCGGTCCCCATAAAGAGGACTTTGCCAGTGCCAAATGTCTTGGTCGCGAGCAATGGCATGCGGCCTTGCTCGCCGCTCGCCGATTCGTGGACAGCGAGGACTTCGGTACCGGCTTTCGCTCTGGAAACGGCGGTGTGCCACTGAAAGCCAGGCAGATTCATCCAAACATCGACGTTGTCGTCTTGTGTGTCAGCCAGTTTGGTGAGCAGACTGCGCCGCCCCGATTCGGTCAGTTCCATGCGCATCGCATTGCGGGTACCAAACCCATCGGGTTTGGAATCATCGAGAACCACGGGTAGCAGGGGTTCAAGATCGCTTTGGGCGAGGGTGTTCATGTTCCCGCGCGGACCAGGAATAAATACCAACCCACTCGCCTGATACTCGACCAGACCCTTGAGGAGCGTGCACTGTTCCGCGGTCAACTGACCCGCTTGCATGCCGACATCGCCGAGAAAGACGACGTCGTACTTCGAAAGTTCATCGAGGGTCGCTGGGAACTCTTTGATGTAATCGCGGTTGCCACCACCCACTTTGCCGAGGTCCGGGTGGAAGAGCAAGCAGGAGACATCAACGCCTGGGTCGCGAGAGAGGGCATTTCTCAAGTATCGATATTCCCAACGTGGGAACGAGTCGATCACGAGGACCTTCAGTTTCTCCTGCCGGATTGCAATGGGAGTGGTGAGGGCGTTGTTGTTTGGGATCGTCTCATCTGCGTGAGGAGGAACCTCGACAGCGATGGTGAAATCCCCTTCGGTCTTCGGTGTCCATACGACCGTTTCGGACGTACGAGACATCGCTCGGACTCGTACCTCTTTGGTCAATCGCTCACCATCGGACGCATTGACGACGACTTGAACGACGGTGTCACGAGGAAGTGAGGATTCGACGGTGAAAGGGATTCGCACACCTTTGTTGACGATCCCGAAGGTCGGTGTATCGACACTG
>VGZN01000468.1 GCA_016872635.1 Planctomycetota bacterium
CACGATTTGGTGGTACCTGGCGATTGCATCCGATTGACTGCGATCGTCCAAGACAAACAACCGACGGGTGCGGTCGTTCAAGGCCACATCGAGATTGACGGACGGCCGATCGCCGATCTGGAACTTTGGTTCGCCTTCCTCGACGAGCGATTCGGCGAAACTGCACTCTTTCCACCTGAGGATTTGCTCCGGACCTTGAGGGTATTGCGACTGTTCGACGTTGCTGTGGATCAAAACGGGAATAGAATACACGCTCCTGCCCACATGCTCGACGCCGAGCATCAAGCAGCAGCGGCGATCCGAGCCGCGTTGCAGAACAACCCTAGCCCGAAACTATCCGAATCCACTGGTTCCTAAGGTTCGCACTCGATGCGAACTTCCCGCCAGTTTGCGTGGATCGGTAGCCTGAACAGGATCCTTTTCTTGGAGTGAATGCATTGATGCGCCGGCGAGTAGTAGTCACGGGAATGGGAGTCGTGAACCCGCTCGGACATAACGTAGAAACCATGTGGAAGGCGTTGATTGAAAGCCGCAGCGGTGTCGGCCCAATCACCATCTTTGATGCTACCGGATATCCGACCACTATCGCCGCCGAAGTCAAAGACTGGAATGTTTCTCTCGTTGGCGAAGACCGATCCTATTGGGACAAACGGGGACGGCATACACGTTTTGCTGTCGGAGCGGCCAAACAAGCAGTCCAGCAGTCGGGCATTCTCGATTCCTCGTTCGATCCAACTCGGATCGGCGTTTACCTCGGTGCAGGCGAAGGAAATCAAAACTTCCAAAGCTTCACCAACATGGTCACCGCGGGTGTCGAAGAAGGCCCATTCAGTTTGTCGAAATTCCTTAAAAAGGGGTTCGACATCATGGACATGGCCGCGGAAATGGAACAAGAACCCAACATGCCCGCTGCCCACTTGGCGGCGTTATTCAACGCCCAAGGCCCCAACTCCAACTGCTTGACCGCATGCGCGGCGAGTAGCCAAGCTGTCGGTGAAGCCACCGAATTGATCCGTTGCGGAGATGCAGATGTGATGATCGCTGGTGGCTGTCACAGCATGATCCATCCCTTCGGCCTCACCGGGTTCAGTCTGCTCACCACCCTTTCCGAACGCAATTCCGATCCTACGAGAGCTTCGCGGCCCTTCGATAAGGACCGCGACGGATTCGTGCTCGGTGAAGGTGCAGCGATCGTTATCCTCGAAGAATACGAGCGAGCTCGCCAACGTGGCGCGACCATCTATGGTGAAGTCCTCGGCTACGGCAGCACGGCCGACGCGTACCGAATCACCGACATCCATCCGGAAGGGCGAGGTGCCATCGGGTGCATGAAACAAGCTATCGCCGATGCAAAACTAAACCTGGATGAAATTGGATATGTCAACGCGCACGGAACCAGTACCGCTGTCAACGATCGAACCGAGACCTTGGCGTGCAAAGGTGTTTTCGGCGATCGCGCAAAATTGACACCGGTTTCGAGCACCAAGAGCATGATGGGACACCTGATCGCTGCCGCCGGTGCCACTGAGATGATCTGCTGCCTGCTCGCCATTCGAGACGAAATCCTTCCTCCTACCATCAACCAAGAAACGCCGGACCCGAATTGCGACCTCGACTACGTTCCCAATGTCGCAAGGCCCTCCAAGATTCGCGTCGCTCTCAACAACAGCTTCGGTTTCGGCGGCCAAAATGTCACCTTGGCCGTCGGTACTCTCCGAAATGGACCCGGGGTATGATCAGCGATCAAGCGTTGCTCGCATACCTTGATGAATCGCTCGCCGATGAAAAAATGGCGGAGATCGAAGCCCTGTTGCGTACAGATACAGATCTCCGCAACCGTCTTGCCGAACTCATCTCCCGACGTGATAGTGGGGTCCACACACTCGGCGATATATGGCGACGCAATCGGCTCAGTTGCCCTTCGCGCGAGGAATTGGGCAGCTTCCTCCTGGGAGCAATCATGGATGATGCTGCGGACTATATTCGATTCCACCTCGAATCGATCGGGTGCCGTTACTGCCAAGCCAACTTGGAAGATCTTCGAAGCAAACAGCCCGAAAACGTCACTTCAGCACGGCGGCAACGGATCTTTCAAAGCAGCGTTGGTCGAGTCCGGCATTTTCCCGAGTAATCGCTTCGAACTCGAATTAGAATAGTGCAATGCGAATCGGCCAAATTATCACAATCGTTGCGGATCGGAAGTTCGGGTTCATACGAACGGAGCATTTTCGTGAAGATGTTTTCTTCCATTTTTCCACGTTGAAAAACATCAATCCGAAACGACTCCGAATCGGCCAAGACGTCGAATTCGAACTGGATGAATTGCTCCGAATCAACAAGCAACAACTCGAAGCAATCTTAGTCCAGGAGCCGGCAAAACCGCTTTCCTACAAACTCGAAGAAGAAATCGTTCCAGAGTTTCGGGCAGCACATCACCCAAAAGCACGACGTCGAAAACCTTCATGGAAGTCCCAAGCCAGCCCCCATCAGGAATCGACAGAATCTTCCGTGCAATCCGAATCCGACTCAAAGGATAGCTCGGCGGAACCTGCTTCTCCAAATCATTCTTCCCCCGACCCGTCCTAAGCGTTCTTGCTCGCGGCTAGAATCTGGGATACCAATGGAAGCAGTTGCTTCTTTCGGCTGACCACATCTGGCAGCGAATACAGACTGCGATCAAGGCACGGGTAATTGATCTCGTCCCAAGCCTCTGATTCATGCGACAGCAATAGCAACGAACCATTGCTCACCACGTCGGTGACCAAGAGCGCCGAAAACTGCAGTCCATTCTTGGTCGCAAGCTGCTCGAGGGCCGTTCGAAGATCCTCCTTGCGATCCCAAAACAGATCAAAACCCGTTTCTTCGATCTGAGAAATCGAAAAGCGAACACCGTGCTCCGAAAACTCCTTGCAGTCCTCACGAACCACCTCCGCCGGAGTGCAGTTTCGAAGAGCAGACCCAATCTCGAAAAACTCCTTGGCGTATTGCTCCAAGTCGATTTCGCACAATCCTTCGAGCCATTTCAAGATTTCGCGGTCCGTATCCGTCGTCGTCGGCGATCGCAAATACAAGGTGTCAGAAATGATCCCAGATGCCATGCACAAAGCGATCCCGGGCTTGGGAGTAATCCCCGACGCACGGAATTGTCGGGCGACCAATGTGCATGTCGAACCGACGGGCTCATTGATGAATCGAATCGGCTGTGTCGACTTCAGACTACCTCCGATGCGATGATGATCGAGGACCTCGAGGATCTCTGCATCCTCGGCGCCGTTAACTGCTTGGCTCAACTCATTGTGATCCACTAAGATTAATTTGGTCTTCGGTGGATTCACCAAGTCCGACTTCGATATGACACCGACGAGCACCCCCGCGTCGTTAACTACCGGAAAGATCGACTCATTCAGCTTCTCAACCTGCAATCGGGCTTCGTCGACGGGCATCTTTGACGGTAACGAGACAAAAGAGTCATCAATTGCGGAATCGATGAACTGTGAAGACTTGATCCGCATGGTGGTTGTCGCTGTGTCGTACGGACTTTGAATCACCGCAACGCCACGTGATTTGGCCAACTCCACCAAACCAGACGATAGGGAATAACTACCCGTAACCACAATCGCTCGCACGCCGTGCTCGATGGCAGGCAATTGGATCGTCGGCCGGTCGCCGCTGACGACGATCAGCCGTTCCGCAGGGAAACGCTGCATCCGTTCGGTAAACCCACCTGCACTCATCGCCCCAACCATGACCAGCAACTCATCCGTTTGATTGGGACGCAAAGAATGCTGAAATTTGCCAGCGAGAATATCGCAAACCTTACCGAGACTGGTCTTCACGGTCCGTGTCAGCAACGGATCTGCATCATCCCTAAAAATAAGGTCCATCAACTGCAAGAGGGAAAGGACACCAATGACTTTGTTCTGCGAGTCCACAATCGGTATCGCTCGGACGTCATGGTCCTTCATACGCTGGTAAACTTCGTAAAACACTTCGCCGCGGGATGCGGTGATCGGATTGCGCTGGCAGAGGTCCGATAGCTCTGGCCTAACGTCCATAACGATGCGAGGCGGAGTGATTCGAGCCCGCTTCAGCACATATTCAGTACGTTTGTTCGGAGTACCGCAACAGGCAGCGATCGCCTCCGGCCGATGTGTTTGCTGGAGATAATCCGCATACGCGAGTGCCGAGCAAATCGCATCGGTGTCTGGATTACGGTGACCGAAAACAAGAATACTCATGAAGGACGATCTAACTCTCTACGGGTTCAGCACGGTTTACAGGCGTGCGGTTTACAGGCGTGCGGATGATAGGCGTGATGGATGTATGGGACGGGCTTCGGTGAAACGGGG
>VGZN01000469.1 GCA_016872635.1 Planctomycetota bacterium
AACTGATTGGCTTTCCACCGGGTTCACCCAGGTGGAAGAAAAACTGACAGCTACTCTTCCTACCATGCCGATTGAATGTGGGTTGTGGCTTTGCCCCAACGGGTCAGTGTTCCATTCTGTGGTCTACGGTTTGCCTCGAGCTCCAGGTATAATAGTATCCCTATTGCCGTGATGATTGCGATTTTCCACCAACCCAAAGAAGCCATGATGCGACCTAAACACAGCCATCGAAACGACACCCATAGTTCTTCCGTATTAGCCGCTTCGCATCGTCGCAACTTCCTCAAGACCTCGGTGGCAGTGGCGGCTTGCGCTGTTGCTGCTCCCGCGTTTGCCTCACCACGATTTCCCACGAAGGAGTTGGTTATCGGCGAAGGCGATTTTCGATACCGCGTCGACCACAATTTCTTACAACTCCCATCGCAGTACTCATGGCAGACTACCCATAACGTCGCCGTCGACTCAGCGAATAACTTGTACGTTATCCATGAAGGTCGCGAGGACCTGAAGGATCATCCATCGATTTTTGTCTTCGACGAGTCCGGCAAATTCATCCGTGCGTTCGGGAGTCAGTACCAAGGTGGAGGGCACGGGATTGAAGTACGCAAAGAAGGAGGCGAGGAGTTTCTCTATGTTGCTGCCTACCAGCAAGTCAAAGCGTTCTCGAAGCTTACCCTGACTGGAAAAGAAGTATGGACGAAGCGAGCTCCTCGCGATGCCAAAGTCTACAACGAAGATGAGTTCGACAACCCCAAAAAGGTTTGGGGCCGCGATCGCTTCATGCCAACCAATTTCGCGTTTTTGACCGATGGCGGGTTTTTACTCGCCGATGGATACGGAGCCTTTTACATCCATCGCTACGATCGTGATGGCAAATGGATCAGCTCCTTCGGGGGAGCGGGCGAGGGCAAAGGAACTTTTAATACACCTCACGGTATCTGGATCGATGATCGCGATCCTTCGTCCCCGAAAATTGTGGTTACAGATCGCGCGCACAACACTCTGCAAATCTTCGATATGGACGGAAAATACCTGCAAACGATCGCCGGATTCGGGCTCCCTGCAAATATCGATCGCCAAGGGGATTTATTGCTGGTTCCTGAACTAGGTTCACGCGTCTCGATCCTCGGCAAAAATTATCAGCCCCTTGCCCAACTCGGCGCCGATGGGGAACGCGTTGGTAAAGTAAAAGGGGTTCGAGAAGATGAATCGCTGTGGGAGGATGGAAAATTCGTACATCCCCACGACGCCTGCTTTGACCTCAAAGGCAACATCATCGTCGCCGAATGGGTACGGACCGGCAGAGTCACGAAACTTACCAAGGTCTCGTAATTGCCCGTCGGGCTGAATCTTGTTCCGTCGATCAAGTCGTTCGAGACTGTATTTCGTTGCAGCCTACTCAGTTGCAGTATTCATCGTTGCGGCCTGTACTCGTCGAGTGCTTTTGTGGAAAGGTTTTTTGGATGCGAACCAGATTAGGGTTTATTTTTAGTTGCATCGCTCTAGTGGCTGTATCGGCACTCTCCGCCGCGAAGGCTTGTGCGCAAGGCAAATCCTTGCCGAGAGCGACTCCGGAATCGCAAGGGGTCTCGAGCGATGCCGTCCTCGATTTCCTGAAGACAGCCAACGACAAGGTACAGTCGATGCATAGCGTGGTGCTAGTGCGGCACGGCAAGGTGATTCTGGAAGCGTGGTGGCATCCGGAGGCCCCCGAAAACACACATGTTCTTTGGTCATTGAGCAAGAGTTTTACCTCCACCGCCGTCGGATTGGCCGTCGCGGATGGAAAACTCAGTATCGACGACCCCGTTATGAAATTCTTTCCCGAGTCGAATCCGGACACCCCCTCAACGAACCTGAAAGGGATGCGTGTTCGCGATCTACTTACCATGGCGACTGGACATCAAGACGAGCCGAAGGTTAGGGACCAAACCGACTGGATCAAAACGTTTCTCTCCCATCCCGTGCCTCACAAGCCAGGAACACACTTCCAATACAACACGCCAGCGACTTTCATGCAGTCTGCAATTGTCCAAAAAGTAACCGGCCAAAAGGTTGTCGATTACTTGACCCCGAGGTTGTTCGAACCCCTTGGTATCGAATCTCACCAATGGGATGACAACCCCCAAGGGATCTCGATCGGTGGGTACGGACTTTACCTTCGCACGGATGACATCGCCAAATTCGGACAACTGTACCTACAACGTGGCGTCTGGGATGGAAAGCAATTGATACCTACTGATTGGGTGGATACAGCGACTTCCAAACAAGTTTCCAACGGTAGCGATCCAAACCGCGATTGGGATCAGGGCTATGGGTTCCAATTCTGGCGTTGCCGCCACGGGGCCTATCGTGGTGATGGAAAAGATGGTCAGTTCTGTATTGTGTTGCCGGACCAAGATGCAGTAGTAGCGATTACGGCCAACACGCCGGACATGCAAAGTGAGCTCAATATTGTTTGGGAGAAATTGCTTCCTGCGTTTCACGACGCGGCACTTCCCGAAAATGCTGAAGGCCAAGCCAAGGTGAAGGAGTTCGTATCCACGCTGAAGGCATCCAAGTAAAACCCGCACTAAAACCCCTGATAGGTATCGATGAAAATCGCCCGTGAGATACTGCCATCATTAAAAATCCTATTGGGGGTGCTCGTCGCGGCACTGGGGTTGGCTAGCTTTCTGGTCCCAAACCACTTCATTGATGGTGGGATCACGGGCGTGTCCATGCTGCTGTCTAAAATCACCGGCGTGCCGCTTGGAATTTTGCTCATCATCGTCAATGCACCATTTTTGATCGCCGGCTACCGATTCATCGGACGGGATTTCACGGTCAAAAGTGTCATCGCCATTCTTGGTTTGGCATTGGCCGTTGCGCTCATTCCGTTTCCTGCGGCCACCGAAGACAAATTGCTGGGAGCGGTTTTCGGAGGTTTTTTCCTAGGTGCGGGGGTGGGGATCGCGATCCGAAGTGGCGGTGTCCTAGATGGCACAGAGATCCTAGCGTTGATCCTCAGTTCCCGGACGTTTGCCACAGTGGGCGAGATCATCATGGCGCTGAATGTCGTGATCTTTTCAGCGGCAGCGTCCTTCCTCGGCGTCGAACCGGCCCTTTATTCGATGCTCACCTATGTGACTGCCACAAAGACCATCGATTACATGCTGCACGGCTTCGAGGCGTACAACGGTGTGATGATCATCACTAACGCTCTCGACGACACGCGACGAGAGATCCTCCATCAAATGGGGCGTGGGATCACTTCGTTCAAGACCTACGGCGGCTACAGCGGCACCGATCGCGAGGTATTGTTTTGCGTCATAACGCGTCTTGAAAACACCAAGCTCGAGCAGATCGTCCTCAAGTACGATCCAAATGCCTTTATGGTCATTCTTCCCGTGCTGGAGGCAAAGGGTGGGGTTCTCAAACGACGGCATTTGCCTAACATTCCGCCGAGTGGACCCGCCGGTGTTTCGAGTCCGAAGTAAGTTCGCAGCGCCGCGTATTCAAGGGTTCGATCGAAGATGAGCGATTTGGATACGGAGCAAAAATACAGGTTCTTGATGCATGTTGCGGAATTGCTGCATCGCAACGGGACTCCATCGCACCGGTTTGAACGAGTGATGGCAAAGATCTCCAAAACCGTCGGTGTTCCAAGTGTTTTTCTATACACACCCACGTCGGTGGTGGCATCGCTCGGCGAAGGCGAAAGCGAGCGAACGTTTATGCGTCGTGTCGACTCAGGGACGATCGATGCCGACAAATTGATCCGCTTCGACGACATTCTCGAACGGTTAGAAGATGGCAAGATTGATCTGTCGCAAGCCGAATCGGAGCTAAAGTTTGCGGAACGTGCACCTCCTCCGTATGGAGCGGTAGTGACCATGCTGGCGTGTGCGGTCGCATGTGGCTGTGTGGCGATCTTCTTCCAAGGCGGATGGAATGATGTTTGGCTGTCGTTTATTTTAGGGTTAGCAATTGCGGTCCTGGAGTGGATCGTTGGCAAATTGCGTCGGGAGGTGGGATTAGTACCGCCGTTGGCTGGGTTCATTGTAGGGATCTGTTCTCTCGCCATGGCACATTGGTATCCGCCGATCGACTATCGGTTGGTTACTCTCTCGGCGTTGATCATCCTGCTGCCGGGGTTCGCGATTACGATATCGCTTACCGAATTGGCCTGTGGCCACCTCTCCTCCGGTGTTGCAAGGCTAGCCGGTGCCTCGGCCTTGCTTCTGACGCTGATGATGGGTGTTGCCATCGCGCTGAGGGTTGGAGGAAGCTGGCGAGAGATACATCTGGAGGGAATCACCGCGGTACCAATGTGGATGCAATGGGTCGCCTTGTT
>VGZN01000470.1 GCA_016872635.1 Planctomycetota bacterium
GTCCCATGCAATACGCTGAAAGCTCTTCATCACCACCTTTTCATTGGCCGTGATCAAGATGTCACCGACAATAAAATTTCCGTCCTCAGCCCAACGGTAATTGAGGTCGACCTTGGCATCTGTACCTTCATTGACCCATTGGCCAACGATCCAACTGATCGCTTCCAATGCTTCGTGTGGCGTGGGTGGAAGTGGAACACTGACATCGCGAAGTGAGGCCAATTTGTAACCCGCTTCCGTCTTCTTCCAAACGGTAGCAAATCTCAAGACCGACAAGCCCTTTCCTTCTTTGTCGCTGATGACTCGTGAGCCATCGACCATCGCCAAACCACCAACAACGCGGATCGATTCGATTTCTGCTTGTGTTTTCGCACCTGGATAGGCAGAAAAAAATTGGCTTACCAGAGTCTTAAGTTCCTCATGCCCCAAGTGGACCGTGCCGCTGTCGTCGATCAATTCCCCGTCTGGCAAAAAGACGCCGAGAACGCCATCCACGCTACCGCTGTTGAAGGCGTCCATCAACTGCTTGCTCGCCTTCATCACCTCAGCCTCCAAGGCCCCTTGTTCCGCAGTAACCGGTTTTACGGCAGATGCGGGTGCGGTTGGAGTAGCAGGTTGTTGAGCGTAGCAAATCGAGGTTGCCAATCCAAATCCTACTGTAAGTCCGTAGGCTTTC
This sequence comes from Planctomycetota bacterium, assembly GCA_016872635.1. Taxonomy (GTDB): domain Bacteria; phylum Planctomycetota; class Planctomycetia; order Pirellulales; family Pirellulaceae; genus JBKCUI01. The sequence goes on from VGZN01000470.1 coordinate 677, forward strand.
GCATTTCGTAATAGCGTTGATCCGGTCGAGTCCGAACGGTGATTTATAGATTGGTTCCAGAATGGTCGTTTCATGTCTTCTACCCAACTCAAGCATTAACGGAAATTAGGAAATTTTGATGGTCACAATTTACAAAATTGCTGGTCGGCTACGATCCGAATAACGATCGGTCTGCTACATCGTTCGAAACCGTCTCAACGAATCAAACCTGGGTTCACGGTTGCCTGCTCAAGGTTCCCAGCGAATCCAACATGATACGCGGCGCACCTTGTATTGGCGTACGTAAAACCACTTATGGAATCAAGCGAGCAAGCCTCGCTCGAGTCCTATCTGTCGCAACCGGTATGGATTCACCGCAACGCGGATTCATGATGCAGATTCTCAACGCACGTTGCATTTCGTCAACAGTGCGTGGCTCATTGAGGTTGTGATCGGGAAACGCTCCAACCGCCCCAGCCAGGGATATTGGAACGTTCGATCCGAATGCAACAATACGGTTGAAAAGAGGTTAGGTCAACTAGCCTAGTTTCTCGCGAGTGTTGTTTCAGGGCAACATGGCGTCTGGCATGAGTCGTGCAATAAGGCAAACCATCTGGGGGAAATGGTCAGGGCCAATGTGGCAACCCGAATGGCTTCCTTTACCCATTCCTCAACGACGGTACCGCTAATCCACGAGTTCTTTGCATGTCTGACCATCCTATCCTCCCGTTAAATTCGCCTACCGTTTGGACCGTTGGAGGGATAATACTCATCGCGGGCGGACTCTTTGCTCTGGGGCTACCGTGCCAAAACGGCTACCACCGTGCGAGCGATTTCGCGCAAGCGGTACCCATTCATTCGAAGGTAATCGAACAGCGTGTAATCGCGTCCAAAAAACGCGAATTGGATTTAGCGGCACAAGCCCTCGAGCCAAGCGTATTCTTGGAAAGGCATCCAACGCGAACTGCGGGACTTGGGATTTCCCGGAGATTGTTGACCCAGGGACCGATCAACCCGGTGACATGGATTCCGTTCCAACTTGCCGCAGTTCATGCATTCCATCGCTTTGCTCTTCCAATTGCAACCAGCGTGTTCCTCATCACTTTTGGAATTTGGTCGTTGACCAGCGTGGAAAACCGAGCATTGTCGATCAGTGAACAGATCGTGGAGCAATCGACCTAGTGTGACCGGGGAGTGCTCGATCAAGTGGATTCGCTATATAGTTCATGGATGCTAGTCGGAAAGCGTTCTCAGCTCGAGATCCTTGAACTCAACCCACATGGGATTTCCAGCGTGCAGTTGCAAGGCGATGATCCCTTGGGACAAGGCGAGCGCGGGTTCGTTGTCAACAAACTCCAGTATCAATTGCCCGTTTAAGAAGTGCTGCAGATGGTTCCCGCGAGCAACAATGACTGCTTCGTTCCAGTCGTCCAGGTGGAATAACTTTTTGAATGCGGCTTCTTCGATCAGTTTCTGGGTTACTTTTTTGCCGTCGGCCTCCCAAGAAGACTTTTCTCCTACTAAACAAAGTCTTCCCCGTTTTCCCCCTTCGTCATAGATAAACCCGGAAACGTTGGGGAATGCGAGCTCATTGCGAATCTCGTGCTGATAACCTCTTACGACCCAGTTGTTTTTGGTACCGCCATCAGTGATATGTCTAGACCGGTATTGGATTCCTGAGTTATTCGAAGCTGTTGATCGGAACTTTACGAAGAGTTCGAAGTTCTTGACTTCGCCTCCCTTCCAAATCAAGAAAGTGTTGCCCTTGGCTGGATTGCTAGGGGTTGTCTCACCCCGAATCACCCCATCTCGAACGGACCACATCGACGGATCTCCATCCCAACCTGTCAAGTCTTTGCCGTTGAACATGGACTGTGCGTCGCCGGTACGGACAGGTGGTTTCGTTGGGTCCTCGGAGTGGACGCTCTGCGCCAAGCAAACAAGCGGAAACAAAAAGGGAATCAGAAGACGCATCGGGTTACTCGAAGTGGGGTGTAAAGAGTTGGAAATATCTCGGCAGTGATGTTCAAATCGACTCGCCCCTATTCTTCGACGAGTTCACGTAAAACGCAATCGCCCGATCGGCCCGAAAATGCGAAATTGCATTTCCGCTATCGATTTGCCTTGCAAATGTCCCTGAGGAAGGGTTCAGAAACCAATTCGGCACCTGACCATTTTGAGACAAGTGATCTATCCGATACAGGGTAAATGGACCTTGAACTGGGTCCCTTCGTTTTCGGTTGACTCGACCGAAATCGATCCATGGTGCAATCGGACCACTGAGTCGCAAATAGCTAGTCCGAGACCGCTACCACCATTCATCCTCGATCGGGCTTTATCAACTCGGTAGAAACGCGTGAAAATATGTGGGAGATCTGGAGCCGGTATTCCATATCCGTTGTCGGTAACGGTCAAAATGCATCCGTCGGTGTCGTATTTTAAAGCGAGTTTCACCCAACCACCTTCCTTGTTGTAAGTGATCGCATTGATAAGGAGATTGGATATCAGGCGTTCAAGAAGACCGCGTTCCCCTAACACGGTACATGGATCAATGTCGATATGGAACGTTATTTTCTTCTTTCCGGCGAGCTCGCGATAATAGTCTACGTGCTCGACGCTTAACTGAGACAAGTTCACCTGCTCCATAGGCAAGTGTTGCTTTTCGGGGTCCAATCGCGACAAGGTTAGCAATGAATCGACGAGTCCATTCATTCGCTGTGCTGCACGTTGGCATTTTTCAAGCTCAGTTCGGTACGCTTCCGCCGAGCGCTCTTTGCTCAGTGCGAGCTCTGTGCTTGAAAGAAGAATCGCAAGCGGCGTGCGAAGCTCGTGGGAGGCATCTGCGGTAAACTCTCGTTGGCGTTCAAATCCTGATTGCAATCGATCGAGCATCCCGTTGATGGCTGTTGCAACGTCGGCGAGTTCCGTATCCATGGCATCTACCGGAAGACGCTCATTCAAGCGATCCGCACCAATGGTGGATGCGATTTGCTCGATCGTTGCCATCGGTCCCAGGGTTCTTTTGAGGCACCATGCGCCACCCAACCAAGCCAAAGCAAAGGTTCCCAACGCGGTCGCGAGCAGAAATGCAGAGAACCTCGACATGCGATTGAGTTCACGAGTCACATTGAGCCCGAAACAAATGGTCGTTTCCGATGGCCCACGGATGAGTAGATCACGCGTCGAGCCTCGCATTTGCCGTAGCACGAGTGCATTTTTCAGGGTCGCCATGTCGACTTGGCTCCATTTCAGACTTCGCTCGTTTGTTCCTTTGCTGAACAGGGTTTCACCATCGGGGCCCCAAACAATCAATACCACTTCTTCCGGCTCTCGCTTCAGTCGGCCGGGAAGCAATCGTTCGATGTTAGTCCATTCGATCTCGGGTTTAAAATCAGGAATCTGGTTGGATGCTTCCTGCGGAGGAAGCCTTTCTTGAAGCGATCGGCGGGGGGGGAACTCCCTGGTTGGTGGTGGCATACCGGGGTTGTTTCCATCTCGCCAATTAGCGCGGGGAGGGGGACGGTCCATCGGAGGGGGGAATGGGGGATCACGTCGTTGCTGATCGCGGCGAAATCCGGGGCCAGGGGAAAAACTCTCCAAAACCGGAGGCGACAGCCGTCTCATCGTCCCCTCTACGATCCGGGCTCCAGCCAACATGTCGGTATCAACTTCATCCCA
>VGZN01000471.1 GCA_016872635.1 Planctomycetota bacterium
CTTTACCGCCTCAGCTAATCTCTCCTGCAAGGTCGGCCCGAGCGCGTATTCCTCGCGAAGCGAGTCTCGGAGCTTGCTGAGTTGCTGAACCATTTCATCTTCATCGAACTCCTCTTCGGCCTCGTGTTCGATGAAAACCTCTTTCATCTGCTCGAGCCCAGCGTTGATCTGGGCGATCGCATTCTCAGCATCGGACTCATCGAGAGCCGCCAACGCTGCAGCTTGGGTGCGATGAAAAAGGACGAAGGGACGGTATTGCTCGTGGCTCATTGTCCATTCCTCGTCTGGGGAATGATCTCTACAGACATCCATCAGTGACAGAGTGTGATCTGCATCTTCGACGGCACGATGGTAGTGCTCGAGTCTCAGCCAGGAGATTCGTCGGTGGTAGTACTGTGCAAACTCCCGATCGGCCTCGAAGCACTGTTCTTCGTCCATCAAGAACTCAGGCTTCTGCTTTTCGAGTTCCAGCATTTGATCGAGAACGGTCGCAAAGCCTTGGATCGACTGCCCATCAGGCCTGCCCTGAGTTTCCATTTGCAAGACACCCAAATCGACGCGCATCTGAATCACGTCTCTACCTTCGTCGTTTTTGACAAGGCGAACGGAGAGAGTGTGCGGATCAAATCCCCAATCGCGCAGGATTTCGTCCAGCCCTTTTGAAGAACTCATTGCGACCTTTCTCAAATCGACTTTTTGCACATGAGGTCGTGCTTTCATCCAATTTCTCGAACCCGAAAACGTTTTCCCCGTTGGCTTACTGCCATTCGGCCCTTTGCCTTTTCTGTGGCTCGATGGTGCGCCGACTCGACGGATTTTTCATCCGGTTGATGTTCCACCCGGTAAATGTTTCATCCGCTGAGCACGACTCTGGAACTGACTTGTCATCGAAAAAAAGGGCTACTCGGATGAGAAGTTGTTCGGAATTTCTCGATCAAAGCGACCTGACAAGTCACCTCGGTAGTATACCACGCAACATCGTAAGCGAAATCCAAAGCGGTGTTGCTTTCGGGATTTCTCCTTTCACGAAAAGTGTTCGCAATCCCGGTTGGCGAGGCTAGTCCCATAGGGGTAATTCGAGGCTCTGCTCTGCAAGCAAGCGACCTAATGACGATCACAAAAATCGGGACAAAGCGACCTCGCCACGACACCGCAACCCTAGTTCTCGAAGCCTTGAAAACTCAGAAAAGCCCCAGGAATTAAACGATTTTCCTGAGACGATTCTCATTTACTTCCATTCGCCTGGACCATCTCTTTGCTACAATTCCTTCCCCGTGAGAATAAGAAGAACTGCCTCATTGAAACTTGGTTTCCCAAGTCGTCAAAGTCAGTTTGCTGCTCCGGTACGTCACCTCGATTAGGTCGGCTCATGTGTGGCAGACATGACGAGTTTAAGGATTGCAAGGGTTGGATAGGGATAGTGCTGAATGCAACAATCGTTTTATCAACATCGGCTCGCAAACGGCTTGGTCGTCCTTGGTGAGCGGATGCCTTGGCTCGAGTCGGTCGCCTTCACGTTGATGATTCCCGGTGGGACTTGCCGTGAAACAACACCGCGATCTGGACTCGCAGGCCTCTCGCTCGAACTCTCACAGCGGGGGGCTGGACCTTGGGGTAGCCGGGAAATTGTCGAGCAACTCGACTTCCTGGGGGTGGAACGCTCCAGCACCGTTTCCACCTTTCATACCACGGTGAGCATGGCTGCGATGGCGAGAGTCCTCGAGCCAACACTCGAAGTCGCCGCAGCGATGATTCTGGAACCTCACTTCCCAGAAGAGGAGCTTGAGGAAGCACGCCAGTCCGCGTTGCTGGAGCTTTCGTCGATCGAGGACGACCCAGCTCAAAAGTGCTTTAAGGAACTCAAGCAACTACGATTTGGGGAAATCTTTGGTCGCTCGTCTCTTGGAACAGAATCCGGATTGAATGCCATCACCCACCAAGACTGTGTCGATTTTCATGCGAGGAACTGTCGCCCCCAAGGCTCCGTACTTGCACTGGCCGGAAACTTCGACTGGGAGCAATTTGTAAAGCTAGCGGAAAAGCTCTTTGGTGCATGGAGTGGCCATGCTGCGATAGAGCCGAGCCCCGTCATCTCGCACCGTGGATTGACGCACCTACTCCACGATAGCCAACAGACGCATATTGCACTGGCCTACGACTCAGTCCCCTACAATCACCCGGAGTACTACCGCGGCCGCGGTATCGTTGGTGTATTGAGCGATGGCATGAGTTCGAGACTATTCACCGAAGTCCGTGAAAAACGGGGCCTCGTTTACGCAGTCTCCGCGTCATCGCATTCGCTGAAAAATTGCGGTAGCGTGCTTTGCTATGCAGGAACAACCTCTGCGAGGGCGCAAGAAACCCTCAACGTTACCGTTGAAACAATCCGAGAAATTCGAAATGCAATCGACCCGGATGAACTGTCGCGGCTCAAGTCGCGAGTCCGCACCTCCTTGGTGATGGAACAGGAAAGCAGCACGTCGCGAAGTTCTCAAATGGCTTACGACTGGGTTTATTTAGGACGCGTTCCTCCGCGTCAAGAAGTCCTTAGTGAGATTGAATCTCTGACCTGCGAAAACCTGGTTGAGCATTTTCTAAAATACCCGCCTCAAGGATGGACGTTGGTAACGATTGGTCCCGAGCCACTGGAGTTTGCTGATGCAATTTCGAACTGAAGTCTTGGACAACGGTCTCGAGGTGGTCGCAGAGATCAACCCGGATGCCTTCAGCATGTCCATCGGCTACTTCGCAAAGACGGGCTCACGCGATGAAACTCAAGAGATCGCGGGAGTCAGCCACTTCCTCGAACATATGATGTTCAAAGGTACTGCACGCCGCACCTCTGTGGATGTCAATCGAGAACTGGACGATCTCGGTTCTCAATCCAACGCGTACACCAGCGAAGAGCAAACGGTGTACTACATGAGCGTCTTGCCAGAGAATCAGTGTGCTGCGTTAGATCTGCTCACCGATATGATGCGGCCCTCCCTACGCGATGAGGACTTCCAAACGGAGAAACAAGTCATCTTGGAAGAGATCGCGATGTACGATGACCAACCACCGTACGGAGCGATGGAGCGTGCCATGGAAGCCTATTTCGGCTCCCACCCTCTCGCCACGCGAGTTCTCGGAACCCGCGATACGGTGACCGCACTGACTTCTGAAGCGATGCGAACGTACCACGAAGCTCGCTATGCCCCAAACAATCTATGCCTTGTTGCCACAGGAGCTGTCGATTTCGATGCGCTCGTCAAGGAAACGGCGGTCCGCACAAAAGCATGGAAAGCATCCAATATTTCCCGAGAATTGGGACCACCAAAAGTCCATTCACAGACCATCGGGATGATCCATCCTCCAGCGACCCAGCAATACACCCTCGAGTTCTCGCCAGGGCCAGGATACCTTGACCCCGATCGCTACGTGACGCGCATTCTCGGTTCGATCCTGGGCGATGATACCGGCAGCCGTCTCTTTTGGGATCTGGTCGATACCGGCCTCGCCGATACCGCGGTGGCTTACACACAGGAGTTCCAAGACTGCGGCGTGTTCGGCATTTATTTAGCCTGTGCACCAGATCAACAGACCGAGAATTGGGCACGCATCGAAGCGATCCTCGCTGCGGCCCATGAATCACCGGTCACGGAACGGGAACTCGATCTGGCAAAAAACAAAATCTGTGCCGGCATGATCCTCGCCTCAGAACGGCCGAGCAATCGACTTTTCTCCGTCGGAAATGCGTGGACCATCCGGAGGAAATACGAAGGTGTACGCGATGCAGCGGAACACTATCGCCAGGTCTCCTTGGACCAAGTCCAACAGGCATTCCTGAAATTGAAAGACCGCCAACGCGTTCTTGTAAGCGTCGGCCCGGAATAACCCACCGACCCACCAGCGGCCTCCCAAAACTGGTTAGGACCTTCGCTATGTTTTCTGTCGACAGCGTTCGCAGGCAGTTTCCATCCCTTGCTCGATGCCTACACGGCAAACCTATCATCTACCTCGATGGCCCCGCTGGCACCCAAGTCCCCCAGTCGGTCGCCGATCGCGTGTCCGGAGTCCTCATCCATCACTCGGCGAATCGATCTGGGAAATTCATCACCAGCCACGAAGTCGATGCGATTATGGATGAGGCTCACCGAGCTGCCGCCGATTTGCTCGGCGCCGACGACCCTCGCTCGGTCGCCTTCGGGCCGAACATGACCACGATGACGCTTCAATTCTCACGCGCTCTCGCCAAGACATGGAACCCAGGCGATGAAGTCGTTGTTTCTCGACTGGATCATGATGCAAACTACACTCCCTGGATCC
>VGZN01000472.1 GCA_016872635.1 Planctomycetota bacterium
AAACTCCAACTGCTCACCTCTGAGACCGTATCGATCGGATTACCCGACGGAAACGGTAACATCGATACCACAAGGCCTTTTGTTTCCGTCCATCGGGAGGAATTTGCAAAGTGGATGGAGCCATTGCTAGGCCGACTCACGCGCCCCATCGAAAGGGCTCTTCGGGACGCAAATCTAGAGGTAGGCCAACTCGATGAGGTTCTGCTGGTCGGAGGTGCTACTCGAATGGATTGCCTCCGGCACTTTCTCGCTGCTCAATTGAAGCGAACACCGCGATGTGAATACAACCCTGACGAAGTGGTGGCTATGGGGGCGGCAATTCAAGCGGCGTTGGTTGAGGAAAACTCGGCTGTGGAAGATATGGTCATGACGGACGTTTGTCCGCACACGTTAGGTATTGAGATCAGTAAATTCCTCGGCGGTCAGTACCTCCCGGGATACTTCGAACCCGTCATACATCGCAACACCACTATCCCTGTTTCCAAGGAGAAAACATTCACGACGGTTGCGGCAAATCAAACCGATGTTCTCGTTCGTGTATTCCAAGGGGAGGGGAGGCGGTCTGCAGACAATCTATTGCTCGGAGAGTTAAAGGTGGATGGTATTCCGCTCGGTCCCGCAGGAACCTCATTCGATGTGAGATTTTCTTATGATCCAAGTGGTATCCTCGAAGTGGAGGTGGTGTTAGGGAATACCGGTAAGTCTCGCCGAGCGGTCATCGCACATCCTGAAACGAAAATGGATGCAGCTCAGATCGATTTGATCGTTCGGAAACTTCAGAAGATCAAGTTCTATCCGCGTGACTTGGTCGAGAACCAGTTTTTGTTGAGGTACTCCGAACAGCTTCTAGGGGATTTACCCATTGATTTACGAGAGGAACTCAATGGATTGATGGATGTCTTCGAGGATTCCATGCGGAGTGGTGATCCGGAATACTTTGAGCAAGTGAAACAGCAATTGTTGTTTTGGCTCAGCAGTCGTGGTTATCCGTTCGATGGTGGACCCGATGCTGGAACCTAGACGATTGACTGACTCGGAGAAGCAATTCGTTTGTAGCATGCTGACTTTAGACTCAGGGGCATGGGCCACGATTGGAGTGTCCCACCTCAAGTCCTTTCGCAGTGGTACTGACTTCGAAGGATCTAACGATTCAAATGAGAATGTGATACAACAAAGTTCGCCCGATCAAGAACGCGAGTGTGCACCCCATTCCGAAGAACTCCTGCGGCTGATTGAATCCTGCAAAACGCATTTTTGGAGCGATGGCGCAGAGTCATGGTTCCAACGACTCTCGGAAGCCAATTTCAAAAATGCACCGGAATTGAAGGGAATCGCGAAGCGTTTACAAGCTTGGTTTTCGATGCGCGCGAAGATCCTTGAAGTCGCGAATTCCATGGGAAAGAAATCGCTTGCATCGAAAATGCGGAAAATGGCAACCATGTCGGCATCGGAATTAGCAGCGGAAAAAATGGAAATCGTGAAGTATCGCTCCCGATGGTTCGTCGGAGGGTATAGAAAGCAAGCGATTCGCATAAGGTCGCTGCAACCTGAGGTGTACGCCTTGGATCCAGAATGGTTTGATGAACTGATCTCGAATCGCCCTTGAGATCCAATGCTGCGAAGACTAGGTAATGACTGAATCTCCAGACTTCTCTTATCAGGAACCGCCGTGGCATTTTCTTCCTCGCTTTCCTCGGAAATTCTTCGGCATCGGACCTGAAGCCACTCGAGAGCAATTGAAGCACGCGTACAGCGTTTTGATTCGAAAGTACAAACCGGAGAGGTACCCAGAGGAGTTCAAACGGATTCGGGCTGCGTTTGAGCAAGTCGATCGTGAAATGCGCAAGAGTACGTCTAAAGATCTTGAGGCTAGTGACGAACCGTTAAACGATGATGAACTTTGGTTCACCTACCCTGTCTTTTCAGCGAATGTAAACGGCCATTCATCAGGGACGTCAGGTAGCTTCGAAAAACAGCAAGCGTCGGTGTCGCAGCGACTTGAAGTGAATGACCCTGAAGCGTGGTATGCGGAAGTCTCTGGGAAAGCCATTAAGCTACCCGATGACTACTATACGTTAGCGGTATTGTCCCAGGTCCTTTCAACACCCGCCAAAGGCTTTATCGATTGGATCGTTGAGGGGACAATGTGTTACCCTCAAAACCAACCGCTGAGGGAACTGTTGGAGGCGTTATTCGAGCGTGTCGTGGTGACCGCCGACGAAGCTGCGGGAATGCTGCTTCGATTGGCCGTTTCGATCCCTTCGAGTTCGTATTACCTTTTGACAGAACCACTTTGGCAACGATTTGCCTTGTTGGAATCTTGGGATAAGGTACAACCGGTTCTCGCATCGGTCGAGCGTTGTTTAGAAGGGAAAGAGAAGCGGTATCGGACCGCATTCATGATTTGCCTGATGCGCCGCGTTATGTGGCGTGCGCCGTTGGAGTGGTTACAAGAGCAAAGGGAATGGATCGAAGAAGGGCGAGATCCGATACCGAGTCATTTAGAGATCGATCATGAGATCAATTGCAAGGTCATTGCGTTGCGCGATCGATGCGTTGAACGGTTGCAGAATGGTCCTCATGGAAGGCGGATTCTCGAATGTATCCGGAGTTATTGTGAGGAAGGTGAATGGGAGGCAGTTACCAAGATTTGTGACTGCCAGTTTGATATCGCTACTCATCCACACGAATTTCTTAAAGAGTTCGAGTTCCGGCCCGAGGAGGATACGCAATGGAGTCATGGCTGGCAGTTGATTTGTTGGTTGGTGCAGGGCAGGATCTCAACGCAGGGTAAAGTAAGTAATAGTCGATTCGAAATGGAGTCTCTCGCGGAGATGATGAAGAATATCAATAAGAGATTTCCACGGGGTGTTGAGTTGAACATCGCTCTTCGCAATATCGCTGCTCTTTCACTATTTCTGATGGGGTCTGTATTGTTCCTGATCTTTGGCATCGCCATATCGACGATGCTTTCGACCCAAATTTTTGGCCTTACGAGTGCAGCGTCTTACCTGATCCCGGTTACTGTGATGATCGCAGGTATGGTGACTATCCTGTGGTCGCTCTGGCCATTGGGGGCCCGATGGAGTGCATGGGCGTTGGTGCCTTACATCAAGAGGCGAACTAACCAAGAATACAAGGCTAGTTGGCGGTTTCACGTCGCTAGATCCATGCAGTTTTTCTTATGTCCCTATTTTCACTATGTGGAAACTGTTCAACAGGTGACTCGCGCTAGACGATTCGAGAGATCGCCGTCGTCTTGGTTGCCGATATTTATGGCGAATGATTTGGGGTTGATGCTGTACTGTGCTGCAGTACCCTTTTCGCGTTGAGTGGTTTGATGGAACCCTAGCGCGAGTTAGATTTTCGATGGAGGAGTATTTCGTTTGGAACGCGAAACAGGATGGATAGACACCCATGCTCATTTAGCCGACGAGGCGTTCTCGGATCGTCTTGAGGACGTACTTTTGCGAGCGATGGCTGAGGGAGTTACACGGATACTTTGTGTCGGAGTCGATACAGTCGCATCTGCGTCTTCGGTTTTATTTGCGAATCAGTACGATGGTGTGCGTGTTCCATCGGTTTGGGCATCGGTGGGTATTCATCCGAATTACGCACATCAAGAGAAACCGGGCGATTGGGAATCGATTGTTGCATGGACCAATCATTCTCATGACGGCGGTTCCCGTGTTTGCGCATTAGGCGAAACGGGGCTTGATCGGTATTGGGACGATTGCCCGTTTGAGGTTCAGGAGAAGAACTTCGCTCGGCATTGGGAATTAAGTCGTAGTACGGGTTTGCCGGTCATCATTCATTCTCGCGATTGCGATACGGAAATGCTCGAAGCACTCCGCAAAGAATACAAGAATGGGGAACTTCGAGGAGTGATGCACTCTTTTTCGAGCACTCTCGAGGTCGCTCTCGAGTGTGTAGCGATGGGGCTATATATCAGTTTTTCGGGGATGCTGACTTACAAGAAGAACGAGGTGCTTCGAGAAGTAGCGGCAAAGATTCCAGAGGATAGGTTATTGGTCGAGACCGATTGCCCGTATTTAAGTCCCGAGCCCAAGCGGTCGACGCGGCCGAATGAACCGTCGCTGATGGTGCACACAGGAGAGGTGCTCGGCAAAGTACGTGGTTGGACTGTCGCAGAAACGGCAGAGAGAACAACGGCAAACGCGTTGCGTCTCTTTTCGAAGATGCGATAGCAAGAAGGGCGGAGTGTATCGTAATCGATGCATGCGATTGCATCGCTTGCGGCCATAACGAACGCAGGAGTCTTAATTG
>VGZN01000473.1 GCA_016872635.1 Planctomycetota bacterium
AGCGATCGGTATGGCGGGCAATGCAGCTAAACGAGCTGGGAACGCGATCGGTTCGGCGATCATGAGCGGCGCGAAAAAGATCGATAATTTCAAATGCTCCTTTACGGGGAATTGCTTTGTTGGAGATACTAAGGTACTCGTATACGAAACAGTCCCGACGGGAGTGGCCGCTTCGTTTATGCCCATCCCTTTGACGGCTGGAATGGACTCTGTGGACGGTTCCCCGATCGGAGCATGGGTTGCACTAACGGCAGCTGGAGTTGTAATTGTGGTTTCGAAGAAGAAAAAGAAGCATGCACAGGCATCGCTTTACTTCGTAGAGGAAGAGGTCGAACTCGATGAGTCGTTCGATCGGAACGATGAGTCGATTCCTCGCTTGTCGGACGAGCAATTGGAAACGCTAGAGCGTAAGGGGGTTTATACGCCTGAGGCAGAGACGAAAACAAATCGACGTACCATCCAACCTACAAAAGCTAGTAGCGATACGAGCATCGGAGAAAAAGGCGAACCGGTCTCTGTTGCTTCGGGGAACATTGTTGCTCCAAGGCTTAGGGAGGATCGCTCGCACTTCAATCGTGCCGTACAGAGCCGCATCGATGAAGATGAATTCGGCTCCAACTTTGATGAACGAGGCTTTGACTTCTGGTCGGCGGGTGTACGAATTGGGATGGTTGCGGCAGTCTTTGCGCTGTGCGTTTGGCTGGCAGGGCTTTGGCGTAATTCGGATCCTGTTCGCGATTCGGAGCTGCCGAAACTAAGTGCCGCGTCTCTGGTGAATTCGAAATCGATTGCGCCGCCGATTGGTTTGAGTGCATCCGATCCGTCGAGCGATTTTCGTATTACGACCAAGCAGATATCCGATATCGAAGTAGGCATGCGTGTTCCTGCCCACAATCCGGATCGGACGGACGCCGAGCGAGCCAGTGATTCGACAAATCTCGATTTGAAAACTTGGCGTGTCTTTGAGTTGGAATTAGAAAAGGAGAATGGAGCTGGCAAGCTAGAGCTGAAGCTTCTTCGGCCAGCTTCGTGGCTAGTCGATGAAGTTGCCAAGACCGATGCACTGCTCATTGAATCGTTGATCGCAGAATCAGAGTCGTCGGTACCGGAGCTCAGCGATGAAGCAACACAATTTCTATCTGACTTAGAATCGCAATCAACAACTGATGCAATCGCTTCGATGGTTGGTCTAGCTTCGCGGTTTGGGAATCCCGCCAACGCAACGCTTGGCTATTTCAACGACGCTTGGCAATCGGAATTGCAATTGATCGCTGAATACGAATTGGATCGAGAAGATTCGATCGACTCGATACTCGCAGGAGAGGGCGTTGGTAGCGAAGTTTATTTGACCATGCCAGAATTGGGGGCAGTCGGATTTGCGAAAGTTCTATCGATCTCGGCTGCACCCGAGGTAAATGCAGGTCCAGGCGAAGTGGTCACAGGTACATTTCGCCATGCTTCTGCCCAAGTGCTTGATTTGCGATTCGATTCATCGGGGTTTCGTAATAACGAAATGGCCCACGGAACGCTCGTCGGATTTTCGAATGACTCGCAGCCGAAGTGTCGTGACTCCTTATCTTCCTCAGGTCTCACGCCTCAAGCCTCAAGCCTAACGCTAGGCGTTACGGCAGCGCACCCGTTTTGGAGTGTAGATCGAGAGGACTTTGTCCCGGCGGGAGAGCTTCGCCAGTATGAGCGAGTCGTGGCAATCGATGGGCGCGAGTTCCGCCTTGCATCGATCACGCCGCGAGCAGGCCTGGAGACCGTCTACAACTTCGAAGTTGCCAACGAACACGTTTACTACGTTGGCGAAGATGGATTGTTGGTTCATAATGCTTATTTAGCGAAGTCTATATTGCTAGGACAAAACATGGTACGTGTAGGACCGATTGCGCGACGTCTCGGTGCGAGAGTACTCAATGGGGTTGGTTGGACATGGAAGCGAAATCGCGACTTTCTCTATCACGCAATGAATAATGCTCGATCAGGCAAAGCAAGAATATTCGATATTGGATTTGATCCAGTCAAAGCCTACCATGGTCCAAAAGCAATTACTCATAAGGAGTTTCGGTTGCTTGTCAGAAATGGGTTTAAGCGTCAACTTGTTGGTCATGTACAGGATGACGCGGGGAATTGGATTAAGCTTTTCGAATGGATAGCAAAGTAAAATCCCTTATCCGATCCTAATTCAAATCGGGTCAAAAATGCAACCCTGCCAACTTTTTCAGCAAGTCCTACGCGACGATTTCGGTATTTCCTCACATAAGGTGGGCGGATGTAACGATCGAGAATTCTACATTGTGTTCGATTTTGAAGATAAGCGTTTTCAGTTGCTCTTTGAATTCCCACTTTTGCCTTGCCTCTTAGTCTACGACTTAGCGACTGAGAACCGGCTAGATGATCAATGCATCAATCCGACATCCTCTACAGACCTCCGAATCACCGCGAAAGAATACTATTCGCAAATTGAAAAAATGCCTGACTCAGAACTCGAAAAGCTGCGTTGTTCAGAATTTTTTGATCGTTGGTTTGGAGTAGTCATCGCCGAATATGTTCGACTGCTGCGACAGCGTTTGCAGTCAAACAAATAACCGTTGGTGATTCTCAAACGTTCAATCCAGAACGAGTTAAAGCAGCAGAAAAATCGATTCGAGATCGCGATGCAGAGTAAGCTACTGTTGTACCTTAAAGCAGGGCTTTCACCGAACACTGTTCTCTGTCCAGAAACGCTGGGAGAGCGATCTCTTCTGTGCTTATCTGCATTTGGTGGTGCACTCGAATGCACGAAAGTCTTAATTGAGAGCGGCGCCGTAGAGAATGAGATCTCCCACCATTCCTGGCAGTATATCCATCTGTTCATTCTGAAAATCAACCCATATCTTGAAATCCTGATTAACTGGATTGATTTCGGGACTTACAAAACGAACGACTCCTGAAACACGTATTGTCTTAGAACCAATCTTTGTTTCGAAATCCGCTGTCTGATTTGACTTGAGCTGCCCTGCTAGCTCCAAGGGGACAAATGCCTCAATGCGCAGTTGTTTCAGGTCGATAACGCGAGCAATCATCTGTCCCGAGTTTACCCATTCGCCAACTTGGACTGGAACCTCTGTAACCAGTCCATCGATCGGAGATCGTACTTCCCTAAAGTCCAAGGCAAGCTTCGCTAACAATCGTTCATTCTCCTTCACCGCTTTTGTCTTGCTTCGGGTGCGTTTTTTTTGCTTTGCCTGCTCCAGATTCAGTTGGGCTTGAGCGTGGTCAATCGTCTGTTTATCGACTTCGCTGTTTGAGACGGATTTCTCGAATTCTTGTTTCGCTTTGAGCGATCGATCCAGGATTTTTCTGGACGTATTGCTCGAAGTGTTTGCGAACACAATTTCCGATTCGTCCTCATCTTCGATCTCAGCAATCTCCAATTGAGCTTGGGCCACCCCCAGTTCCGCTTCGTAAACATCGGAGTCAAGTCGAACAATCGTCCCCGAAGTCGCTACCGTATTTCCAGGCAGGGCCGTGACGGAAACCACAATGCCACTGTTTCTACATGCTAGTTTTACGTTATGTTTCAAGATGACTTGCGCGTCCGAAATTCTACCAATGGGTTCCTGCGATTGGCACGGTGCAGCAAGCCACGCGACAAGAGTCACGAAAAGAATCGCTCGAAAATGGAACTGCAATTTTTGGATAGGACTCATGCTCTGACTGCCAACTTAATTTTGGGGCGAAATTACCCTTTTGGAATAGAATCTCGAGTGAACTGTTTGTTTCCACGCAGCGCACAAATCGGTGATGCCAAGAAAGGGTTCAACCAGACTCTTGGCAAAGAACTTGGTTCCGGAGAGAGGCGTCTGAATGCAGTCCCTAAAGCCACTTCCACCTTGTTCTAACGAGCGTTCCTCAAATGGGACGCGATCCCTTTGGGGGTCAAGGCCGTGAAAGTAAACCACGGTCGCAGGGGGGGACAGTTCAGCCAGACTACCCGCAATGCGTAAGCTTTCGAGTTTTGACTGACTATTCAGATCTGTCGTATCCGGAAGGGAAATTGTAACTGCTTCGGAAACTTGGCACCAGCCGAGCGAAGAAAAAGCTAGCACAATGACAATTGTGAAACAACAGGAAGTACAGCGCATAAGGGGTCTCCTTTTTGAAAACGCTTGCTAAACGCTCTAGGGAATCGGCCACGTTCGGTCTTTTGCGACATACATCGGAAATCGGATCTAGAAGCATAGTCAATCGAGAAAAAGAGAAGAAAGCGTGTTATGCCTGCGGAACTCAAAACG
>VGZN01000474.1 GCA_016872635.1 Planctomycetota bacterium
GCGCATTCGGCCCCATGTGTCATGGGTGCGCATGGAACTCCGGTGCAAGAGGACTATGCCGAGCAGTTGCCAGAATGGATTGCCGAGTCGATCGTACAAGCATACTCGCGTCGAGTCGACGCCCAGGTGGGCTATGCGGTCACGAATGCAGATCGATTTATCTATTGTCGCCATTGGATCATGGAGCCGGGTCATGCGGGCGGTGTTCTCTTCTCCGGTCGTGACGGAAACGTTGCCATGATGAACCCGGGGCATGAGAACCCGTTCAAAATTCGACAGACCGCCGAAGTGGATCGCTCGATCCCTGTCCTCTCGGTGCAGACGATCGACGGAAGACCCATTTCAGTACTCGCCTCGTTTTGTACCCATTACGCGGGTGCTCCCGCACTATCGTCAGACTACTTCGGTGTTGTCGCTCATGAGTTGGAACGCAAGCTTAGTGCGGACCCGTTGCGCAGCTTTGTGGGAATCATGGCGAATGGTACCAGCGGTGATGCAAACTGCATCGATTTCAGTAGGCCTGCACAACCTTTTAATCACAGGGAGGTAGGAGGGTATGTCGCGCAGAGGATCCTTGATGTACTTCCTTCGGTGACCTACCAGTCGACGGTGACGATGGATGGTCAGCTAGAGACAATCACAGTGAACGCTCGCGTGGCCGATGATACGGAACTCAAGCAGGCGGAAGCGTATGTAGCGACCAAGATGGCAGGGAGATCAATGGCAGAGAGATCGCCAAGCAATGATCCACTACCTAGTAATGATCCGTTACCTAGTAATATCGAGGAGAATTACGCAAGGGAGACGGTGCTCCTTTCCAAAATGCCGCGCACTCGAGAATTGCCCCTCCAAGCATTGCGAATCGGCGATATGGCGATCGCCGGGTATCCCAATGAGACGTTCAATGCGACCGGGCTGGCTGTGCGAGCACGCAGTCCGTTTGCAGTGACGATGAATATCGGTTTGGCGAACGAATACGCCGGCTACCTTCCGCCGGCGGATCAATTTCCTTTGGGGGGGTACACTTCCTGGCGAGCTCGCACCAGTTGCCTCGAGGAGGGTGCGGAGGCGATGGTGGTCGAAGGTGTAAACCGCTGCGTTCAATCCCTGGCTGCGAAACACTTTTTAGGTTGGGCAAAAGCCAACGGTTTACGGGATGCAAACGATTTGCCCGATCAAGAGCTTAGTCGTTCAACGCCGACTGCCGCCGTTTCGCCGACAGAGTCTCTCGCTCACTTTGTCATCGATCCATTGCAGCGGATCGAATTGGCCGCATCCGAACCCAACGTGATCGATCCGGTGGCGATTCGTTTTGACGATCGAGGAGATTTGTGGGTGGTTGAGATGAGAGATTATCCCAACCCGATCGATCCGGCGAAACCAACCGGGCGCATCCGTGTCTTGCGAGATGAGAATCTTGACGGCGTCTTTGAATCGGATCGGCTGTTTGCAGATGGATTGCTGATGCCTACAGGCTTGCAATTCCATCGCGATGGGGTGTTGGTGACGGTCGGTGGCGAGTTGTGGTTTTTGAGAGATACGAATGGGGATGGTCGCTCCGACGAACAGTCGATTTGGCTGCAAGGCTTCGCGGTTGAGAATCCGCAATTGAGGGTGAACGATCCTGATTTTGGCATCGATACGAAGCTATATCTTGCGAACGGGCTCAGGAGCAGCCGCGTCACGTCTGGTGACCAAACCGTGTCCGTCGGTAGTAGTGATGTTCGCTATGATGTGCGAACGGGCAAGGCCGAAGCGATCACAGGGCCCTCGCAATTCGGCATGAGCTGGGATCGTTTCGGCAATCGTTACTTCTGTAGCAATCGCAATCCATGCGATGCGGTTCTTCTCGAGGCTGAGTTTGCGGCGCGAAGTCCTTTGGTGGGATTGGCACCGATGACCGAATCGGTATTGCCAACCGGCGAGCGTTCTACGGTATATCCATTGGTGAATGCATGGACCACCTCTAATCTGCATGCTGGTCAATTCACGGCGGCGTGTGGTTTGTTGATTTCCGATAGCCAGCAGTTGCCTATGGCTTCCCTAGGCAATGCACTGACGTGCGAGCCGACGGGGAGCTTGGTCCATCGCGTGGGATTAGGTCGGGTCCGGGGAAAGACGATCGCGGAGGAACCGGCTCGGGATCATGAGTGGTTGGCAAGTAGGGACCCATGGTTCCGTCCAGTGAATCTAGAAGAGGGACCGGATGGAGGCATCTATGTCGTCGACATGCACCGGGCGGTGATCGAACATCCTGATTGGGTTCCAGACGAATTGAAACACCGGGTCGATGAGCGATGGGGGGATGATTCAGGACGGGTTTACCGAGTTGTGCAGCACGATGCACCTCGCATTGACCCAATCTTCCAACAGTTGCGAGATAGACCACTTCGTGGACGCAGTTCTTCGGAACTGGTCGATGCGCTGGATCATCCGAACGAATGGGTTCGAAAAAATTCAGCGAGGATTTTAAGTGAGCGCGACGAACTCGAAGTGGAGTCATTGCTAGTCGAGTATTGCCGTCGCAATACCCACTCGCCTGGATTCCTGCGTGGAGTTTATCTTCTCCAGAGTCGTGGCGCTTGGGACCGTGGGTTGTTGGAACTCTTCACAAGGTGGCTGGATGACCCCAAGTCTTCGGACGAGGCGATCGTAGATCCGGCGATGAGAGCCGCGCTATGGAGGGCTTCTCCTTCGACGAATCATGGAACGCTTGGACTAATCGTGTCCGCGTGCAGGGTTATCGCGGAAGGGACTGCTGAGGAAGTGATCGCTTGCCTGCAGTCCGCACCTTTACCGTGGAGTCAACTTGCATCGGATCGAGGGGGTGCGTTTTACATCCCCTTCTTCGAAAGGGCTTGTGCCTCCGCCGATGATCCCCAGGTTTTGTTAGCGATAAGCTCGGCGGTGAAAGAGAACTTGGTCCGCTTTACCGGGGAGTTTCTGGATGCGGCTCAGGACAAACTCGATCAGAAGAAAATGGTTGTGAATATTGCTTGGCCCGTGATCCGGAAGTGGGTTTCGTTAAGCGCGCGGCCCGATGATGCGACGTGGATTCAGATTCGCGATAAATGGTTTTCCGAGGCCATGAAGCGGCTCGCGTTAGAAGGAATGCCGTCCGAGGCGGATCGTCGTATGGTTGTGGAACCTCAACTGCGGTTGGCTTTGGCAGTAGCGATTGGAATCAGTAGCTCCGCCGATCGAGCTTGGTTGGCGAATCATTCCGAGTTTTGGGACCGATGGATATCCCTATTGCATCGGAGCGAAATCTCCGAGTCCTTGAAAACGGAGATCCTAGAATTGCTGAGTCAGGCCGTGTCACCGGAGCAGTCCGAGCAATGCGCGAAGGCGCTCGCCGATTGGACCGCCCAATCGACTGAGCCATCGATGATGCGTCGTTCGCTTTCTGCTTGGGCCAAGCATACAGATCCATCGATCACTGCTTGGATTTTAGATCGATGGGATGGCGCGACGCCGGTGATTCGGGGCGAGTTGTTTCAGGCTTTGCGAGGCCGGCCAGAGCGCATGGCTGCTTGGTTGGATAGGGTAGAGCAGGGGAGGTCATCGCTCAATTCTTTGGATGCGACCCAGTTGCAATCGCTTCGGCAACTCGGAGGGGAGTTGCAACCCAGGGTTAATCAATTGCTCGAGGGTCGAACGAATGCCAATCGGCAACAGGTGATCGATCGCTATGCCGTCGCACTAAACCGTTCGGATCTAGCATCTATTGACATGGTGCGAGGTAAGCTATTGTTCGCGCAGCACTGCTCTGCCTGCCATCGTGTTGATGGGGTTGGAACTGCGGTCGGTCCTGATATTTCGGATTCGCGCACGCAATTGCCTATGCAGTTGCTCGTCTCGATCTTGGATCCCAATCGAGCGATCGATAACAATTTCTTCCGGATCACCGTTCGCATGACCGATGGATCAATCCATGACGGGATTGTCGTCGAAGAGTCATCGCAGCATTTGACGCTGCGCAATCAAACCACACCCTTGCTCGTCTTGAGCAAGTCCGACATCGACTCGGTCAAATCGAGCGGAGTTTCCCTGATGCCTGAAGGGATAGAATCGCAGATCGATGAAGAATCGATGATGGATCTGATCGGTTACATCAAAAACTGGCGTTATGTGGGCGGAGAGGCACCCAGGCTGAATGCCTCGGTAGCACCTAAGCCGAAATAGTGTTCTTCGAACGGCTGCAGTCCAAGTTTGTGGGGTGAGATAAACACCGAGGCACAGGGGGCACGGAGAATTGGATTCCTAAGGCCTTTGAT
>VGZN01000475.1 GCA_016872635.1 Planctomycetota bacterium
AACCATTCCTTGGTTGGGATTGCAAGGTTCCGCGCTTGCCATGCTATGCGGAAACAGCTGCTCAGCACTCCTCACATTCCTTGCCTACAAGAAGTACGCTGGGCAAGGCGTTACGTCCCAGTCCAGCCCCCGCGAAGTACTGGAGGGATTGGCCTGATGAGTGCACTTACCCTCAATCATGTAGAAGCGCCAAGAATTTCAACGGCCAAGGATACCGTCAACATTCCTGCTGTGATGCTCACGATCGTGATCATCGCGACGAGCTTTGCATTTTACTACCAGTCATGGAATGCAAGCACATCTTTTGTACCCGCTGAACTCGTCCCCTACGATGTCGAGAACAGCAAGTCCGCTGCCTCTGCGGAGTCAGGTAACGTTAAAGCGGCCATATCCTTTTTAAGCTTGGCAATTGCCGGAGCAATTTGCTGTCTTTTTAATACGGCGAAAACTCGACCGGTAGGAAACTTACTCACCATCCTACTCGCGTTTCAACTCCTTTGGATTCTCGCATCCTTGACATGGACGACCAACTTACCGGTAAGTATTCGTCGGGTTCCCAAAGAACTGTGTGTTGCGCTGAGCCTCTATGGATTTTCAAGGCATCTATGCTTGCGTGAGATCGGATGGGTCATCCTGGGCGTCTCGACATGCTTCATCACAGCTAGTTTTTTAGCTGAGATTTACCATGGGACGTTCAATCCGCTTGGGCGATACTATCGCTTCATCGGCACTGAGCACCCCAACGTCCTTGCTGTCTATGCAGCCCTCATGATTGTAACTGCGCTAACGCTTCTCACTGAAAACCCGAAACTTCGATGGTTCCTCGGCTCTATGATCCTCATCGGAATCGTTGCACTGTTTCTGACAAAGTCTCGAACGACGCTTCTAGCTTTGGTGGCGGCAATAGCGATCGCGGGATTGCTAAAGGCGGAACCTAAATGGAGAGCGATAGGTCTCATTGCAGGCTTTTTTGCTATCAGCGTATTGGGATTGGCAATTTCCATCCTTCACCTTTGGGATCGGATCGGTGTGGCGGCTGCCATGGGGCGTACCGAACATATCAGCAGTCTGACAGGCCGAGTCCCACTGTGGTTGGAACTACTGAAACATGCTTCGGAACGGCCATGGTGCGGGAGTGGTTATGGAGCATTCTGGGATTCGCGAATGATTCAACGAACGTCTGAACTATTCCTATGGGAAATAACCCACGCGCATTCGGTGTTCCTCGAAGCATTGTTAAACGTGGGGATCGTAGGCGTGACGGTTTTCGTCGCCATCCTAATATCGGCACTGGTCATCGCAACCAAGGCACTGCTTTATACCCGTCGCCCAGAGTACCAGTTGGTTCTCATCGTCACCCTCTTTGCCCTGATCCACGGCATTGCCGAAGCGTCTTTTTATAGCCTCGGCTTCGAAAGCTATGCCTTGTTTTTTTTAATCTACCGACTGAACAGAGAGTCCCCAAACCACCAGCTGCTGCACGTCAACTCGACATCCACCACCGACGCTACTTCTACGCGGCTCGACTCCATTCGAATTCCGAATCATGCATTCGGTGTCATGCAACCCCTCGACGGCGGATAACCATCTGATGCCCGACAAACCCTCCATCTCTTTAGTCGTCGTCACATACAATCGGGGCGACGCACTGCGCGAAGCCCTCAATAGCCTTTTATCGATGCCGGCTTACCCGGACTACAATTTCGAAATCGTTATCATTGATAATGGCAGTACGGATCACACCCCGAAGGTGGCTCAGGATGCATCGGAGAGCGGACCGTACACGGTAAGCTACTTCCTCGAACAGAGGCCAGGCATTGCTTGTGCTAGAAACCGAGGGGTCAAGGAATCCAAGGGGGCATGGATCGCATTCTTTGATGACGACCAGCTTGCCACAAAAGATTGGCTCGTGCACTTGGTGCAGGCATGTCGCTCTGACCACGTACGGTACGCAGGTGGCGGTTGCATCCTCAAGTACAATCAACTCGATCCACCGCAATTTGATCGCTTTTCGAGGCAAATGCTTGGCGAATTTCTCGTTAGCACCCCGACCCCGTACCACTACCACTTTTTACCTGCTACAGGAAACGTTCTCATCGAGAAAGCCCTTTTCGATGAGTTCGGAAAATTTGATGAGAGTATGCATCACGGCGGAGAGGACACCGAATGGTTTACACGATTAGTTCTCGCGAATATTCCCGGTAGGCATGTCACCGAATCCCACATCTTGCACGTGATTCCGCCCCACCGAACGGATAGTAAGTACATCGAGTACGTCGCTCGTCGATCCGGAAGCATTCTGGCATACCGCGATCGAAAGTATCGAGGCATCCCGACTACACGATTCCTTGGCATCCTTCGATTGGTGCGTTCGTTCACGATCTGCACCCTTCAACGCACGGTAGCCAAGCTAATGCGAAATCGCGCTACGGAGGTTGGCACTACGAGCAAAATTCAACGAGATTTCGCGTATGCTCGAACTGCATGGAGCAATGAAGCTACGATACGAAAGCTCGCAATCCAAAACGCTCATCGAGGAAAGTAAGGCCTAGGTGACTCCAAAGATTGCTCACCATCGCATCTAGGCGGGTAGTCACGGCCCTTGAGAGGTTGCCTTTTTCTCTAGGAAAGCTCGCTTAACTCCAGCGGCTGTACCTTCGTAAAGCTCCTCCGTAAAACCACCAGCCGGTAGCAACTTCGCGTCCATCCAACGGACCATTTGCTCACGCTGCTCTATGCGGATGCTCGGGTCTTTCACCCAGGGAACCACTAGATACAGTTGCTGATCCTCTGAAATATTTTCAAGGAGCGGCATCAATACCTCTTTCCAATCATCAGGTTCATCAGAACCGAATGCGATCGCATAAACCTTCCATTCCTTGGGTGTCTCACGTTCGAAAGCGTACGACATGTAGTGCGACATCGAGATGATAATGGGATCTTTGGAGCGTGACTCGATAAACCGTACTAGCGATCTATAGTCTTCGGTCGCATAGACCGAATCAAACGTTCGATGGTACGTCGACAAAAGATTAAGCCCGATCAAAAACAAAAATGCCAAGAACTCATACCGCTTCCTCGAACCGGCAAAAGCGCAACCAATGACCGCTCCTAGCGGAACGGCTAAGAACGCAAGGTATCGCGCAACAAAACTGGTCTCCGTATTTGCCGCAACAAAGCCTGCCAGCCAGGGTAACGTAAAAAGTATGATCACCAGAAACGCCCAACGGTACCGGTCTGCACTTCGCAAGGCAGAGTTCGCGATGACAAGCACAGCAAGCCCCGCTGGAAGCAACCAAGGCAACATCGCCAGGATGCCATTCTTTGCTCCAAGAACTTGAAGCTGAATCGCTGACGGGCCCACACACCACCCCACGAGTAGCGTCCAGTAAAGATAAGCAAGTCCGGTCAAATCGACGGGATTAACCACTTCCGGCGGAATCGGCACCGTCAAATCGATCCTCAAACAAATCAACGTGGGCAAGCAAAAAATAAATTGAATCGCAGCTCCAACGATCCATCCGATGGGACGATCCCATAATCGCCATACCACGTAAACCCATAGGGCGAATAACAAATACACTGCGTAATAGTGCGTACTAAAACACAGACCAGAGGCGAGCAAAAACAATAGCCAATGCTTCCAATCGGGGCGCCGTATCAAATGAAGTGCCGCAAGAATAGCCATCGCACTGAATGCAATAAAGATCGAGTACGATCTTAGCGATTGGCTAAATTCAATCTGATGGGCGGAGACTGCACTCCATACTCCAGCGGCTATTCCCGCCCGCATGCCGCCGAGAAAATGAGCTATCCCCATGATTGAGATCACTGCGACTACACCGAAGAAAACTGATACCAACCTTGATCCGTCTACTCCAAATGCTGCCACCCAAGCACTTACCAACCATCGAAACAAAGGAGGGAAACCATCTGGATCGCGTGCAATCTCGAAAAGGTCTAAAGACAAGTGTCGCAATTCGTAAACTTCATCGCCGCTAAACGAGCGACCGAACAAACCGATACATCGAAAAAGAATCGCGATTAACATAACTCCAAGATAAGCAGCGACTTCCCGTACACTCAACTTCGTCACCTCGAAGTCACTCGATCCCTCGATGACACTATCGAGTCGCTCACGAAAATCGTTGATCCCAGCGTTCATCCGCAAATCGCTTCCTCACCTTACTTCCATTCGGCATTTGGCGATGACTTCGCCATAAATCTTCAACAGTCGATCGCAACGGCGTTCCGAAGTATATCGGCTTTCGAAAGT